>NZ_DGXL01000019.1:210631-241612 GCF_002395615.1 Megasphaera sp. UBA4233
TGCGATGGCCCTGTTTTTTGGGTTTTATCCAATCATATAGAAATGGTTAGTTATACAGCATTCCACTTATCTTTATTGACGTCATCGACATACAATTCTTTTTTGCGGATATCTTTTCGCAAGGTCTTATAAAATGTGACCAGGAGAAGGACGATGACGGCAGAAAGGGGGATAGCCATAATGGTCGTAACAGACTGGATGGTCGTGAGGACGTTGAGCCCTGGTACCATGTGTTCCAGAAACAGGATGCCGACAGGCAGGAGCAGTACGAGAAATGCCCAGAAAACTTTGTACCAGCTGGCCGGTTCTTCATCATTTTTCAAGTTTTTAGAAGTCAGTGTCGCAACGACCGTAGAAGCGGCAGTGGCTCCACAGGCCAGGGTGATAAAGACGACTGCCATGTAGACGACGATTGCCATGTAGACGACGATTGCCAGTGATGAAAGCGGCAGCGTCTTAAGGACGGCCAGAACAGCGGCATTATTACCGCTATCGATGACTAACTGTGATAATGACAGAACGCCTGTCAATTCCTGATGCATGCCGTAATTACCTAATATGGCGAAGGCCAGCCAGCAGGCCAGTGTTGTCCAGATGCAGCGGACGATGGCGATTTCCCGGAACGTACGGCCATAGGAAACACGGGCCAGCCACAAACCGTCAGAAATCGTACAGCCCAGATACCAGGCCCAGTAGAATACGGTCCATTGCTGGACAAATCCTGTCTGGGCAATGGCGTCGGTATTGAAACTCATGTGCACGAATTCCCGGATATTGGTTCCGACAGCCATGGTGAAGTTATTGAGAATAAACGACGTAGGACCGACGATAAGGATGAAGATAAAAAATCCCAGTGCCAGTTTGACATTGAAGTCGCTGATGATACTGATGCCCTTGGCAATACTCTTGGAGGTGGAAAGAATAAAGAAAAGGCAGAAGATGAGTATTACGGCGATGCGCAGCGTAAAGGTTACTTCAAAGCCCAGCAGGTAGCCAGCCAGTTCTGCCAGAATGGATGTACCCAGTCCGACAGTGCAGACCAGACCGCCGATATAGCCAAAGGCGACGAGACCGTCGATTATTTTACGGATAATGCGGACCGGAAGGCTTTCGCCTTTTAGCACGGATTTGCATAAATCAGACAGATTCAGCGAGTCTACTTTCTTATTCCAGAACATATATCCCAGTGCCAGGGAGACGGGAAGATAAATGGCCCATGCGGAAAATCCCCAGTGGAACATGCCGTATGCTGACGCATATTCATAGGCCTGTACTGAATCGGGAATGACTCCGAACGGCGGTGTTTTGACATAATACATCCATTCGACCATGCCAAAGATGAAAATACCGGCTCCGGCAGCAGAGCACATGTTCATAGCTGCCCAGGAGAACGTCTTATAGTGAGGCTTGGCACCATTCCCACCGAGGCGGATATCCCCGTATTTGGAAAACATGATAAAGATGGCAAAGACGGCACTGAGAAACGCGATGAGCATGAGAGCCCAGGGAAAATCAATCGTCATTATATTATAGAAAATACTGATGACGTACGCCGTTCCTTCCGGTGCCAGCACCATGGGGACGACAAGGGCGAACAGCAGGCCGACGGCTAACAGGGCGATAGGCAGATTGATATTTTTCAACATAGGAATCACCGCCTTACTTTACTGTATCAAATACAGATAACGCCTGTTTGAAATCAGCTATCAGGTCTTCTGTCGATTCGATGCCCGATGAAATGCGGATCAGCCCTTCTTCCATTCCCATGTCACGAAGCTACTGTGGGGTGAAATCAAAGCGGAACGCCGTAGCGGGGTGGGCGATGGTCGTACGATAACCTCCCAGTGTTCCCAGATATTTGACTACCTTCAACCGGTGCATGAATTCATTGACTTTCTGCCGGTCGTCTTCTACGCGGAAACTGAGCATGGCACCGCAGCCATGGGGCAGTAATGTTTCAGCCAGTTTATGCTGGGGATGATTGGAAAGAGTCGGATAATTGACATAGCGGACATGCGGATCGGCCTGCAGGGCTTCGGCCAGGGCACGCGCGTTGGCGAACTGGCGGGTGACGCGCATTTCCATGGTGCGGATGCTGCGCAGGAGAAGCCAGGAACTCTGGGGATCAAGGCAGCCGCCGAAAAGAAGATAGTCGGAATAGATTTTTTTCATCAGCTCTTTAGGACCGGTAATGCAGCCGGCTGTAATATCACTGTGGCCACCGAAGTATTTTGTCATGCTGTGTACGACGATATCGGCACCGTGATCGAGCGGGCAGATAGCAAAGGGTGTCGTGAATGTGCTGTCCACGACGACGAGAGCGCCTGCTTTATGGGCGATACGGGTGATGGCGTCGATATCGATGATGCGGATCAGCGGGTTGGTAATGATTTCCGTATAGATGAGACGGGTATTTTTCTGGACGGCCTGTTCTACGGCATCGGGATCGGTCAGGTCCACATAGGTTACTTCAACGCCAAATTTTTTTACAATGCGGTCGAATAATTCAATCGTTTCTCCGTAAATGGCATTGCTGGTGATGATATGGTCGCCGGCTTTTACCAGGGACAGAATGGTTGTAGAAATAGCCGCCATGCCGGAAGAGCAGACCAGAGACTGCTCACCATGTTCAAGATAAGATACTGCCTGGGCTACGCCATCGCGGTTTGGATTAGCTGTACGGCAGTAGTAATATTTCTCTCCTTTATTAGCACGATCATAGTCATCCATATCACTGATAATATTGGCAGTGGAAGGATAAATCGGCGGTGTTTCCGGCCGTTCTACCGGTAATTGCGGTTCGCTCCCGACATACAGGATTTCAGTTTCTCTCGATACAGTCGTGTTCATTATGGTTTCCTCCTAAAAGCAATTTGTAATAACTATGCAAAACGATGTTTTGCTATGAATAGAGCATAAACCTTTTTGTAAGAAACGAGTCAATTCTTTTTTGTGTGCAAAAAAAGAATAGGCTGACGAATTTCACAGCCTATTCTTGCGATATAGTCATTAATAATATGCTTTTCAACTCATTTACAGGCAGGCTACGTCTCTTTGTGGAACCAATTCGGAGTACAACCTTATTCCTGCTATAAGGTTTGCGTTTGTTCAGGAGAATACATCTGTATTTCGTACTGGGCATCCTGATATTCAACGAGGTTATCTTCGAATTCCAGGGCCAGGGCAAGCTCCGGCTGGTTCATATCAGAGAAAAAGTTATGCAGCAGCGTCGTATCCCAATGTTCTTTTAAAACCTGGGTGCGAAAACAGATGTATTCGCCGGCAGGCAGCTTTTTATATTCTGGAAGATACTGATCCGGACGGTGTTTCAGATAAATAAAATACTGTGTAGGATGAAAACGGCTGGCGAACAAATCAGAAATAGAAAGAATATATCCATATTGTCTCCGGTAAGGTAAGTGATGGAGACGGGAAGAGCCTTTGGCTTTCGCCAGGCGGATTTCCATATCGGCCAGGGCGTCTGTATCATAGCAGGGAACCTGGATGATATGGCGTTCCGGCAGATGGAGATGATACAAAATGCTGGAATCATCTATTTTACTCAGATAGGTAAAATATTCGATGTACCATTCGATATCTTTGATGCGGTTCTGAATCTGTTCCAGTTCCTGATAGGATTTCTGCCATTCTTTTTCCAGGGCCGGCAGAAGACCGGCAACAGTCCCTTTTTTGATGATTTGGCCGATATCGGTCAGATGCAGGCCTAATCCCTGAAGATATTTTACCCGGTCGATGATATGGAACTGATCAAATGAGTAATAGCGGTATCCCGTATGTGAATCTATTTTACGGGGTTGTAAAATACCTATTTTTTCATAGTGCCGCAGGGTCTGTGTCGTCACGCCCAGCAGTTTTGCCGTTTCACCAATGGTATAGTACGATTTCATAAGGAATGCCTCGATGATTTACTGCACCGTGCAGAATTTTTTATGCATTTATTATATCACATTCTGGAAGCTATCCTGATGAATAGATAAGAGAAAGATGTATTTTGAGTTGCCAAACCCGGGATATCCCGGTGACCTTCAAGAACGGCATGGAATCGGGGCATAGGCAGGAATAAAAGCTGACTGTTTCTTGACGAAATCAGTGGCTGATGATAATATAGTGCATATACACGATAAGGAGATAGAACATGAATCAAGAATGTAGTACCAGAAAGAAAGTTCATTTACGGCAATGTCATTGTTTTAATTTACGGCAAGTTACCTTGGCAGTCACGGCTTTATACGACAAATATTTACAAGAAGCAGGGATTACGGTGCAACAGTATTCTATCCTCTGGCATAGCAAGGAATTAGGCCCTTTATCAATTACAAAATTAGCCTCAGCCATGAATTTGGACCGGACGACTCTTTCCCGGAATATTACGCTGCTTACAAAACGGGGATTGCTGGAAACGCTCCCTTCTACAGGGCGGCGAAGACTCGTTCAACTGACAGCGCAGGGACAAGTCGTGTTTGCGCAGGCCTATGGATATTGGCAACAAGCGCAGCAGCAATTGGAATCCCGCTTGGGAAAAAAGCAAATGAGCCAGTTAGAAGATTTGTTAGCCCAGTTAATGGGGCAGGGATGATTTTTTTATTTTACGTGTATATACACGATATGGAGAAATGAACATGGATGCGAATAAATTAGGGCAAGACATTTACGATAAGGCATTGGCCTGTGGCTTTGATGATTGTGGCATCATTCCGATAGATGATATGGATGGATTTCAACAGCGGTTACAGGAACGGGAAGAGAAAGTTCCGTCCAGCGCCTTTTTTTATCAGGGAATGGGAGATTTTGCGAATATTAAGAAACGGTTCCCTTGGGCCAAATCGGTAATCATTGGTACGTATTGGTTAGGTAAGTACCGCTTTCCCGCTTCGTTGCAGGGAAAATATGGCAAAGCCTTTTTCCTGTCACCCAGTAATGGTGTCTGTACGGAGAGTCTCACTGCGCGCAACGACTTTGAAACGTGGGTTAAAGAGCAGGGAATCCGCTGTGAAGGAGGTGACCAATTTGGTCATCTCAGCATTGGTCCTTTGCGGTATGCGGCCATGATGGCAGGGCTGGGGATTATTCGCAAAAATAATTTTTTCTATACGAAAAAAGGTTCCTTTGTAGAATTGGTGGGATATGTGATAGACCAGAAGGCTTGGTGTCATCATACACCGGATATACGGCCATGTGCCGAAAGCTGTCACCTATGTCAAGCGCATTGTCCCAGCGGAGCCCTGAAAGGACCATTTACCATGAGCCCGCTGGAATGCGTTTCTTTTATTACGACCTTTGCAAAAGGGAAACTTACACCCGGATTGGATGATAAGAGCTGCGGTACCTGGATCTGCGGGTGTGACAGCTGTCAGGATGCCTGTCCCTATAACCGGCAGCATGACTGGAATCAGGGCGACGCCTATCCCGGACTGGAAGAGCTGGCTCCCCAGCTGCAACCAGAAAAATTGCTGGCACAATCAGATACATTTATCCAAGAGAAGGTCATACCCTATACGGACTATCATATCGCTGCGGACGAAGCAAAAACACTAAAACGATGCGCCGCCCGCTCCCTGGACAATCAGACGTGACAGGGTGAAGGTTACTTTTTTGGCGTTAGTGTCAGTTATTCTCTGTATAACGATGGACAAAGTCTCTGATTTCGTACTCCGATTGTACCGATTCTTCTAATTCGGGTAAACAGATACCGAAATTATGTGGCATCCCGGGATATATGCTTAGTGTAACGCGTACGCCGGCACGGGCGGCTTTATGGGCAAACTCTTCATCTTCGCTAAGAAATATTTCATTGCCCCCGGTCTGGATGAGCATGGGGGGCAGACCGGCCAGATTGCCGTTGATGGGGGAAAGACGCGGGTCATCAACAGAAAGGCTTCCGGCATAGGAGGGGTTCAGAATTTCTGGATACAGTGGAGCGGTACTGCCTAAAATCTGATCTTTTTCTCTGTTACTGACTAGCGATTCCTGGCTGGTGCCTAAATCTACCCAGGGAGATTGGAGAAGTAAAACGCGCGGAAGGCTTATACCGTGATCCCGTAGAAACATAGCAGTTTCAATGGCCAGGTTGGCACCGGCGGAGTCTCCGATAAGGATGATGTCCCCGCCATTCGTTCCCTGTTCCAAAATATAGCTGTAAACAGCAAGAGCATCTTCCAGTGCCGACGGATATACGTGAGTCGGTGCCAGCCGGTAATTTACACAATAAGCGGCTTTAGCGTTCATAAGGAATGCCTGCAGAATCGCACTGACACGCCATTTATCGTGCATGGCACCGGTATAACCCCCGCCGTGGAACTGGAGCAGGACGAGGTCGGACCGGGATGTTGTACGGAATTCTTCAACCGTGATGTCGTGAATCGTACATTCTGATTTTTGCCATCCGGCAGGGAGCTTCAGATGGTAATCCTTTTTACCGGCCCGCATCCGTTTTACTTCAGCGGTGATATAATTTTGTAATTCCCGGCCCTTTAGTTTCAACCCATGTCTGGGAATTAATGGGGTTGCAATGTCAGTATTCATATTAATCCCTCCTAACAGTATCTATGGATATCGTACTATAAAATATAATGAAATAAAAGAGGGGGAGTCCAAAATGAAGAAGGATGGGATAGCAGAATCTGGGGTAGATTTTGGGATAGATTTCACCCATAAAATTCACTATTCCGGACATAGAAAAAAGCGCACAGACAAGTTCCATAAATGGCTTATCTGCGCGCTTTTTTATCTGGCGGAGCGGGTGGGATTCGAACCCACGAGACCTTGCGGCCTAACTGATTTCGAGTCAGCCCCGTTATGACCACTTCGATACCGCTCCATGAAATACTTGAATAGTATAACATGAATCGCTTATATCGTCAAGCTTATTTTGTAGTCTGCATATTTCCATTATGCCTGTGACATGGTATAATAAGTCTATAACACGCATCTTTTAGAGGAACATCCATGCATATGACTGAGAACATACCTGAAAACACATCTCATACTTCACGCAATCGGAATATACGTTTTATTGCACAATGTTTGCTCCTGTATGCGTCCTGTTTCCTTTTATACTATGGTACATCGACGGGACAGGATGTAAGCGACGTGAGTCTGGCCATGAGACAGTTGATTCCACCGACGCTGCTGTTTTATGTCGTACAGCAGATTAGTGGAAAAACACTCCTTTCACGGCTTTGGCTGACGCAATTTCTTACGGGCATGAGCTGGGCACTGACTACCCCGCTGCTTATGTATTTCCAGCATGAGGGAACTCCCAAACTGGATCCCATGGCAGACATATTGTTTGGCTGTTATGCTGCGCTGTTTCTGATGTCGGCACAGCAGCTGACTGCCGGACGCAGGCATTGCCGCCTCTTTCAGTCCTGCACGACCATATTATCACAACTCCTGATGCTTATTCCGTTATGTCAGGTGATACATTTTTTCTTGTATGGGACCTGCATAACAGAGCAGACGATCTTTACATTTCGTACGGAACCATTGGGAATGTACGTACAGCAGGTATGCACCAGTTTAGGATGGCCCATGGTTATGGGGATAGTCGTCTTTTACTATTTCCTGGGATACTTTATTTTTAAGTTTAATGCCAGAATTTTTATTTCTCTGCCGACACTCAAACGGAATGCCAGCGTTTTGATTTTCTTCCTTACCTTTGTCATATTGGCGGTTTATCTGCCAAAGAATCTGATTCATCAGACCTATTTTTTCCGCGCCTGGCATCAGACGACCAAGGTGATGGAGCAGCAGATGCCGGCAGATGAAAACAGGTGATGATACATGCTGGCGGACCGTAAGAGCGTGCAGGATAGGATAGGTAGTGTTGCCCTTCCGACAGATAAGATAGATCATACCTGTATCTGTCAGAAGGGCATTATTAGTATTATGAGTGGAAATCCGCAGGGATTTTGGCTTACGAAGGGGTGGGAAAGGTGTATTCATTGGAATCACATGCCAGAGGGTATTTAATTTTTTCTATGTTTGTTTTTGGGACGGTGGGATTATTTATTCATTATATTCCCCTGCCATCCAGTATCATCGCTCTCAGCCGGGCGTCACTGGGGGCGGCGTTCCTGTTCTTTCTGGTCCGTTTCCGCCATATGCCTATGTCGGGGCAGCAGATCCATGATAATCTGAAGTTGTTGATTATTTCGGGTATCTGTATCGGCATTAACTGGATTTTACTATTTGAGGCGTTCCGCCATACGACGATGGCCATTGCTTCGATTTGCTATTACATGGCACCGGTATTTGTCATTCTCGTATCGCCGGTCCTGCTTCATGAAACCCTTACGGTACGAAAAGTCGTGTGTGTATTGCTGGCACTTCTGGGCATGATGTTTGTCGGAGGCGTTTTTGAACATGGGTTATCGGGCGTTACTGACTTGTCCGGTATTTTCTTTGCCCTCGGAGCAGCCGTATTTTATGCTTCCGTTATTGTGTGCAATAAGAAATTTTCTCCGATTTCGGCGTATGATAAAACCATTATCCAGTTGGCAGCGGCTGCCGTAGTTTTATTGCCATATACCCTTATCACGGAAAACTGGTCTTCCTTGTCCTGTACGCCATTTCAGTTTTTCCTGCTTCTCGTACTCAGCCTGTTTGTTACGGGATTTGCCTATGCGTTATTTTTTGGCTCCATGAGATACTTAAAAGCGCAGACGGTGGCCATTCTGACCTATATTGATCCGATTGTTTCGGTATTTCTGTCGGCCTTATTTTTACAGGAACCGCTGGCTGTCAGCACGATCATCGGGGCTGTCCTCATTCTGGGCTCGACTCTCGTCAGTGAGCTCAAAGCCTGAATCAGGGCATAGAAAGAGAGGCCGTCACATCAATTGATCAATGTGACGGCCTCTCTTTTGCGTTTACTGTAGATGTTTTTTATTTAAGGAATCTGAAAATTATGCGTTTTCCTTGGCCGTGCTCATGACCGGAGATTCTTCGAAAGAATCAGGATCTGCATTCATGGCGTCGATGCGGGCACGGTATGCTTTATCTTTGGCATAACGGATGTTTTTGTAACGGCCTACGGTCAGGAAGGGAACGATGATGATAGCAATAGCCAGGTATCCACAGTAGCCATAGCCGTATTTGATGATATTGGTCAGACCGACGATAGAAACGGTCATGGACAGGGCAATGATGAAGAACGTGACAATGGCAGAACGGATAACGGCACTCTTGCTGACTTTTTTCAGCATATGGATTTCAGAGAAACGGGCCGTGAAGCCAAAGACGGTCGTAACGCCCGTAGAAATCAGGCATAACATCAAGAAGATGCTGTAGGCAACGGTCAGCCAGGTCATGCCCATGGATTTCAAGCTGGTCAGTGTCGGTAATGGAGATTTACCATAGATGCCGGTCCAGCCCAAGAGCATGCAGACGGCCAGGGTCAGGGCGATGGCATTCATAGCGAAAGAGAACCACATGGATGTAGCACAATTTTTACGGGTGACCAACGGCATGCCGACGACGATCATGGTCGGGATGACGACGCACTGGAAACCGGAGTAGGTGAATGCATGCAGAATAGCTGTCGGCAATTTGGAGAAGCCGTTTACGGCGAAATCCTGAGCCATGGCCTGTGTAAAGAACATGGTGCCTTCTACCGAACCGCCCATATAGACGCCGACGGAGAAGATGGCAATGACCATAGCCAGGATGGCAATGCCCATATAGGTCGTAGCGCGGCGGACGAGGCCGGCACCAAAAATGGTCAGGAAGAAAATAATCGTGCCGACGATGCCGATACCGGCATAATAGTTGATGCCCGTCTGTGCGGCCAGGGCAGAAGCAGCGCCGGAAACCGTGGCGGAAACGGCCATGATGACCATGATATAAAAGAATGCTTCAAACAATACTTCGATACCTTTAAACGGGCTGTACAAATTCTGGAACAGTTGTTTATAACTGCGCAGATGACGGGAATTGTACATATTCATAGCTTCTTTGATGGTCAGTGTAAACAGCAGCATCGTAATGATGGCTGTAACCGGTCCGAGCCAGCCCAGGCTGACGAAATAGACGTTTTCCTGATTGCCTGTAGCAAAACCGCCGCCGGCATGAGAACTGAATAATACGGCACCGACCGAAAAGCACAGGCTCAGCGATGCGGTTTTAAACGTGGATGGTGTTTGCATGATAATTCCCCCTAGTATAACAAATATCCCTCGTGAGAGAAACGAAAACGCCTTTCGTCTCTCTGCGTGTTTGCTAAGAGACGAAAGGCGTATATATCCTTCCGCGGTACCACTCTGCTTCGCCTGAAATCAGGCGCCCTCTCGGATACGGCATTTTCGCGATATCCATGCTCTGTAACGGGAGTTCCCGTAGCGGCCTACTAACCTTCTTTCAGCCTTTCCGCTCGGCAATGAGTTCGACTCCCCGTTCGCACTGCCTTGCACCGGCCGGCAGCTCTCTGTAGCTGATTGGGTAAGTTTACTAGTTTGCTTCATCGCGTTTGTGTGACGTTTGATGGTGCAATCATAGCACGCACATGGGGGAGTGTCAAGAAAATTCACGAAAAAAATATTAAAAATTTTCAGGTAAACGTTTAAGTTTACAAGAAAAACGTTTTACGTATCGACACTTTTTTTGCCTGATATTATAATTTTAAACTATGCAGGTGTAGGTTTTTTTTAAATGCACCCAGTCCGGCGGAAATCACAGGGAAACATATTTCGACAATCCATCTAGAAGGGACAAATGTACACAAAAATAATGTATACAAAAAATGTAAGCTCTTATATATTGACAGCCCTCAAAT
Organism: Megasphaera sp. UBA4233; assembly: GCF_002395615.1. NCBI lineage: Bacteria > Bacillati > Bacillota > Negativicutes > Veillonellales > Veillonellaceae > Megasphaera > Megasphaera sp. UBA4233. The sequence continues at coordinate 221,424 of NZ_DGXL01000019.1, forward strand.
ATATAAAATATAATTGAAGTGTTGTCATTATACCAACATTGCTTATACATATATAATTTTGAGGAGGAATTATTCATGAAATTTGGCGTATTGAAAGATATTAAAGCTGATGAATACCGCGTCATAGCTACTCCGGCAGAAGTCGCCATGATCGCCCGCACAGGTGCGGAAGTATGGGTCCAGAAAGATGCCGGCAAGGGGGCTGGCTTTTCTGATGAAGCTTATGCGGCAGAAGGTGCTAAAATTGTCGATACGATGGAAGAAATTTATGCCAACTGTGATTTTGTGGCAAAAGTAAAGGAACTGGAAGAACGGGAATTTGATCTCATCCGGGAAAACCAGATTATCTTCACCTGCATCCATCCGGCAGCCCATCCGGCAGAAGTCGATGCCCTGCTGGCTCATAAAGCCGTATCCTTTGCAGCGGAAGACTCGCACCGCTATGGTTCGCCAAACTGTGAAGCAGCTGGTAAAATCGGCGCTATGATGGGCCTGAACAGCCTCCTTTCCTGCAACGGAGGAAAAGGCAAGTTCGTCAATGGCTTTGGCGGTGCTCCCGGTGTCCATGCCCTGGTCATCGGCGCCGGTACGGTTGGCCGTGCCTGTGTCGGCGTCCTGCAGCAGCTCGGTGCCCGGGTTACGGTCATGGATGTCAACATCGGCGTATTGCGCATGATCGGCCAGCAGTTCCATGAAAGCGTGGATACGATGATTTCCAATCACTATAACCTGACGAAGATCCTGCCGACGGTCGATGTCGTTTACAATTGTGTCCGCTGGCCGAAAGATGCCAAAGAATTCATGATCGACCGCAAGATGGTGGCATCCATGGAAAAAGGTTCTGTCATCGTCGATATCAGCAACGATTATGGCGCCATTGAAACGTTCCATGAAACAACTCATTCCCATCCGACCTATGTGGAAGAAGGTGTGGTTCATTACTGCGTCAGCAATATCCCGGCAGCCTGCGGCCAGTCTACTTCCATTGCCTACGCCGCTTCCGTCCTGCCTCATTTCCTGAGCATCATCAAAAACGGAGTCGCTGCTGCCTGTGCAAAAGATGGCTTCCTGCGCCGTTCCATGGTAACGTACAAGGGCTATCTGACACACGAAGAAACGAGTGCTATTCAGGATAAACCCTGGATTCAGCCAGAAGTCATCCTCGGCATCAAAGATCAGGAACTGGATCCGGCTCCGGCTGCAACGGTTTCTAAATCCACTAATTTCGTTAAATTATAATTATACAATCACACGTCAGGACAGGGGGATACGTTTGTGACCGTTACTAATTTTCTGATCGACTTTTTTATAGCCTCAGTGTTCATTCTCATCGGGCAGCTGCTGCGCTCTAAAGTGGGATTTATCCAGAGATTTTTTATGCCGTCGGCGATGGTGGCAGGCCTTTTGGCACTGGCTGTCCGCTATACGGGGATCCTGCCGTTTTCCAAGGGGATTGGCAGTTATCCCGGCACGTTGATCATCCTGATTTTTGCGGCTATCGGCCTTCAGGGATTCACCATCCGTAAGAACGATATGAAAAAGGAAGTAGCCCGCCTTGGCTCTTACTTTTGCTACAAGACGCTGGCTCAGGCGATTCAGTTCAGCCTGCCTGTTATTTTTTCTATTCTGGTCATTTCGCAGCTGTTTCCCGATATTAACTATGCCTTTGGCCTCCTTCTGGCATCGGGCTTTTCCGGCGGTCATGGTACGGCCGCTGCCGTCGGGTCGGCTCTGGCGCAGATGGGGTTTGAAGATGCCAAGGATATTGGCATGACCTGTGCTACGGTAGGTCTGCTGGCGGGCATCTTCGGCGGACTTATCTATACGAAAATGGCAGCCCGCAGAGGCTATACGGCGTACATCAAGGATTTCTCCTATATTTCCGGCGACTTGAAGACCGGGCTGATTTCCAAGGAAAACCGTCAGTCCATGGGGGATGAAACCATTTCTTCGACGACACTGGATACGCTGGCTTTCCATCTGTCTCTGCTTCTGACCTGCTCCGGTGCCGGATGGTTCATCATGGATTTCATCTATAAGAGTACCGGTCTGGACCTGCCGAGTTACCTGTTTGCCTTCCTGCTCGGCGTGGGCCTCTTCCTCATCCTGAAACGGACGCCGGCTTACGATTACATTGACAACCGGGTCATCAGCCGCATTTCCTGCACGGCGACGGACTATCTTGTCTTCTTCGGCATTGCCTCTATCAAGATTCCCGTCGTCATCGAGTACGCTGTTCCCCTCCTTATGCTGCTCATCGTGGGCATGATCATCGTTACGTATATGCTCTGGGTTGTCGGTCCTCAGATGAATAACGAAAGCTGGTTTGAACGGTCTCTCTTCGTGTACGGCTATTCGACAGGCGTCTTTGCCATCGGGTTCGTCCTGCTGCGTATTGTCGATCCCGACAACAAGTCCAAAACGCTGAATGATACGGCTATTGTCGGTTCTCTCAATACGCCGTTTGAAATGTTTGCCTGGTCCTTTGGTCCTATCATGCTCATGCAGGGTCAGCACTGGCTTTTTGCCGGCCTCTATCTGGCTCTGACGATTGCCTGCTTTGTCGTCTGCAAAGCCTGTGGCTGGTGGTGGGGCGGTACGGACAAGCATCGTCCCGGCCTCGGGACAGGGGAAACGGAACAGGCCGTTGCCCTGGAAGCATCGGGCACTAATAAATAATGACTGATAAATAATCGATATGGAATGAAGAAAAGGACGGTCACACAAGAAATTTGCTGTTGTGTGACCGTCCTTTTTATGCGTTTTGGGCATGAAAATCGTGTTACATAACCTTGGCTTTGTAATAAAAATGGTTTTGTTTTTTAAGTGACAGGCGTTACTTTTAAGCGGTTTAAAATTTTAATATCATTCCGAAAAATTTAATATCATCTGCGGAGAAAAGCTATGCGTAAGGGATATTGGTCTTTTCAGTTGTTTTGTTTTATAATGCATAGCGGATAGGGAAAGAGCCCTGAAAAGCGCATGGAATACGCTGTTATCAGCAATTTTCCATGTCGTTTTACTCGCTTGTAGAGAATAGGAGAATCCGCGTATGTATATCATGGGAATGGAAAAAATTTTAAGCCGTAATTACGCAATCTGGAAAAAATCCGAAAAAGATAAAGACGATGATAAAACAAATCACCGCGGTCCCCGCAAAGGACTGCCTGTGGGACTGATGATGGATTGTCTGCCGGCGATGGGGTAAAAATATGTCAGTCATAAATAAGAAAGCACAGCAGAAAAGAGAAATTCCGCCTTTCTGCCGTGCTTTCTTTTTGCTATAATGAAATAACAATAGTATCGTTTCAGGATAGGTGGGCCCAATGGAAAAGGAGACCTTATGGATCACGTACAACGCATAAAACGGCATGAACACAAAAAAAGACAGATTGATATGCTGCACGGTCCTCTTTGGAACAAATTGATTATATTTGCACTTCCTCTGGCCCTGACCGGCGTGCTTCAGCAATTATTCAATGCAGCCGATGTGGCTGTGCTGGGGCAGTTTGTAGGAACCCATGCCATGGCGGCCGTAGGCAATAACACACCTGTCATTTCGTTATTTGTCACCTTGTTTCTGGGCTTGTCCCTGGGGGCCAATGTCGTCATCGCCCGGTATCTGGGAGCACGCTGTCCGGAACAGGCCGGCGAAGCCGTTCATACTACGTTTATGCTGGCTTTGCTGGTCGGTATACTGCTCATGATCCTGGGAGAGGCGACGGCCGGTATCATTCTGTCTCATCTCGGCGTTCCCGACGTGGTTATGCCGGCAGCCGAGTTGTATTTGCGGATTTATATGCTGGGACTTCCGTTCATCAGCTTTTATAATTTCCAGTCCGCTATTTTCCGCAGCCGGGGAGACACGCGGACGCCACTGGTGGCCCTTGCTGTGGCCAGTGGTCTGAATATCGTGCTCAACCTGCTATTTACGGGACTCTTTTCCGGGGGAGTCGCCGGTGTAGCGATTGCCACCGTCCTTTCCTATGGCGTAGGAGCGGCGATTTTGTTCGTCGCCTTGTTGCACAGCGACGATGTCCTGGAATTACATTTGCATGACTTGTGCCTGAAACGGGTCTATCTGGCGCCTGTTTTACGGATCGGACTGCCGGCAGGCCTGCAGGGCATGGTGTTTTGTATTTCCAATATCATCATCCAGTCGGCCATTAACAGCCTGGGTGCCGATGCCATGGCCGCATCGGCAGCAGCTTTTACCATCGAAATCAACGTGTACTGTATCATCAATTCATTTGGCCAGGCTGCGACAACCTTTGTCAGTCAGAACTACGGTGCCCGCAATATCCGGCGCTGCCGGAGCGTCATGTGGTGGTGTCTGGGCCTCAATGCCTTTTTCATGGGACTGATGGCCTTGTTCATTTACTGGAAGGCGATTCCCATGCTGGGATTTTTCAGCAGCGATCCCCTGGTCATCGAATTGGGGAATACGCGCATCATTTATGTCGTGTATACCCAGTTTATCAATATCCTCATAGAAATTTTGTCGGGAGCCATGAGGGGATATGGCTTTTCTCTCCCGCCGGCTGTCCTCACTCTCATTGGCATCTGCGGTGTGCGCATTGCCTGGGTGTATGCCGTTTTTCCTTCATCCCACACATTTGCAACGCTCATGGCAAGTTATCCCATCAGCTGGATCGTGACGGCCATACTGCTGGGCCTGTTATATTACCGGTACGTACATCGCCTGCCCCATACATCATAGAAAATAAAAAAAGAAAGCGGATTTGTCCCCATGGCAAAAGCCTTGTGGGAACAAATCCGCTTTGCGGTTTAGTATATATCCTGCCATTTTCAGTACCGTTGCGTCAGATGACGCAGGCCGTCTTACCGGCGTGGCGGCGGGGGAGGCCGATGTCCCCGTGGCGGTGGCGGACCGGGATGATGATGGTGGTGATGCCCGTAATATCCCCATCCGTATGGCCATGGGTCATAGTCCCACATTGCATCGAGGTAGATTTCATTCAGATAGGCGGCATAGGCCATGCGTTCCAGATCCTCTTTGGTCACGACACGGATTTCCCGGACTACCGTGCCTTTCTGGTCGCCAACTGTATAGTCTGCCATGATATCGGCTTTACCCGTAGAGACCGGCTCGATGACGCCGGACCCGGTTACTTTGGCAATCGTGTCATTCAGGCTGCGGGCACTAAGCGTATAGGGGACATTTCCGGGAATCTGCATCCGGATGACGCCCTTGCTGCCCAGTGCCAGATAACGCGGATATACGACGAGGCGGCTCTTTTTCAGCAGTTTTTCCGCACTGCCATAAATCATGCCCGGCTGCTCCTCGTCTACCCGCCAGACAGACGACTGGTCTTTGGCGACCAGATACTCACCGGCCAGTTCCTGTGTATCCGTGTGGTATGCCCGGACATGACGGAAATACTTATCCGTCAGTTCTTTATCGATGCGCAGGTAGTATGGTTTTTCCTTGTTATCCAGTCCGGTCAGAGCCGGATTCAGACTGTTGATCAGAGTCGTCGTCTGGTCATAGGCCTTGCCGCTGGTAAGATAGAATTTTTTTATGAGTTCCGTGCTCCGTCCTGCCAGCGGATCGACGGGCTTACGGGTATTTGATACGGCATCAGCTGTTCCGTTTTCTGTAACAGCTGATGTCGTGGCAGGCGCTGCCGGGACGGTTGCCGTCGGTGATGCCAGGGCGACTCCGCTGCATCCTGCCAGCAGAGATAACCAGAGTGCCGTACGATAAATGAGTTTTTTCGCTTTCATGGAGAAGATACCTCCTTGGTAAAGGACTTTTTCATACATCTATTATAAGAGGACATTCCTGTTTTGTCACATCCATCGGACAAACTGTCATGGAACTGAGACAATTTTTCCTCCTCTTTATAGCAGACTGATACAGAAAAATGTCTATGAATGTGGTAAAATATAAATAATGTGCATAGTATAAAAGGAGTGTTATCCAGTGATACATCTCACGAAACGCCTGCAGGCAGCGGCCGGACTCGTTCCGGAAGGGGCCTGCATAGCCGATATCGGGACCGATCATGCCTATCTGCCCGTTGCCCTTTGTACCAGCGGGCGGTGTCCCTCTGCCATTGCAGCCGATATTGCCGAAGGTCCGCTCAGCGCGGCCCGTTCCCATGTACAGGGGGCAGGGCTGGCATCGTGCGTTGAATGCCGTCAGAGTGACGGACTGCAGCGCATCCTGCCCGGAGAAGTGGACGGCGCCGTTTTCTGCGGTATGGGCGGCCCCCTTATCGAACATCTGCTGGAGCAGTCGCCGGACGTCGTCCGTTCCCTTTCCTTCCTGATCCTGCAGCCCCAGAGCCACGCATCCCGCCTGCGGCGGTATGTATACAGCCAGGGATGGCATATTACAGCGGAACGGCTCGTAGAGGAAGAAGGCCGGCTGTATGAAATGATGAAAGCAGAACCGGGCTGCGGGGAAATCCCTGATGACTGGCTCTACGATGTCGGCCCCTGCAACTGGCAGACCAGGAATCCGCTCCTTCCCCGGCTGATCCGTCAGCTCATCGAAAAAGACAGGATGATTTGTCAGGGCCTGGAGAAAAGCCAGCAGGACCAGGGGGGAAGACAGGAACAACTCAGGACACACATTCAGACCATGGAGGCTCTCTTATGTCGATACAACTCAGTAAAATAATCAACATCATGGAATCCTTTGCGCCGCCCTGCCTGGCGGAAAAATGGGATAATCCGGGCCTGCTTGTCGGCAGTCCCCGGGAAGAAATCCAGAGTGCGGTGGTAACACTGGATGTGACCATGGATACGGTGGAATACGCGATAAAGAATAAAATCAATCTGATTATCAGCCATCATCCGGTTATTTTCCAGAAATTATCGTCCCTGCGCACGGACACCTATGACGGGCTCATGTATGAGAAATTGCTGAGCCATCACATTTCCGTCTACAGCGCCCATACGAACTGGGACAGTGCCGAACACGGCATCAATGATATCCTGGCACGGAAAATCGGACTGACGGACATACAGGGCCTGGTTCCCGTTCATACGGATCCACTGTACAAATTCGCCGTATATGTCCCGGAAAGCCACGCTGAAGCCGTGCGGATGGCACTGGGAGAGGCCGGTGCCGGTTTTATCGGGAATTACAGCCATTGCATGTTCAGTGCAGACGGAGAAGGGCAGTTCAAACCTCTGGCCGGGACGCATCCCTTCATTGGCGATATAGGGAAACTGGAACGGACGAAAGAAGTCCGGATTGAAACGATTATTCCTGCCAGCCGGCTGAATCTGCTTTTATCGGCCGTACGGATGGCTCATCCATACGAAGAACCGGCCTTTGATATCTATCCCCTGGTCAATAAGGGGAAATCCTGTTATATCGGGCGGATTGGAAAGCTGGCACAACCGGAACCGGCACGGATGGTCCTGCGGAAAATCAAGCGGGCCCTGGGCATCCAGATCCTCACCTATGCCGGGCCGGAAGATATCATCGTAGAAAAGGTAGCCCTTTGTGGAGGGGCCGGCGCGTCTTTCATTGGCGAAGCCGCCGCTGCCGGTGCCCAGTTGTACCTGACGGGCGATGTGAAATACCACGAAGCACAGGACGCGGTAAAGCGCGGACTGGTCATTGCCGATGGCGGCCATTATGGTACGGAAGTCATTTCTGTCCCGGTCCTGGCCCGGCGCCTGCAGAATGCCGCAAAAGAACGGGGCTGGCAGGTTGTTTTCCAGACAGACCCGACGATGAAAGATATGTTTGGCCATTGTTAAGAAAGGAGTAATGAAAGAATGAAACGAGAAGAAAGTCTGCATCAATTTTTAACGGAACCCATTTATTGCATCCTCGGTGAAGCCCTGTGCCTGGGCAGAGGAAATATAGAAACGGCCCGGCAGGTCATCGACGCCGGCGTCAAAGTGATCCAGTACCGGGAAAAGCATAAATCCTGGCGGGAAAAGTATGCAGAAGCCAGCCAGATTGCGGCCATGTGCCATAAAGCCGGCGTCACCTTCATCATGAACGACTCGGTCGATCTGGCCATCGCCTGTGGTGCTGACGGCATCCACGTCGGCCAGGACGATGCACCCTATTCCTTCGTGCGCAGACTGGCCGGCCCGGATGTCCTCATCGGCGTTTCCACGAATACCATCGATGAAATAAAAGGTGCCATTGCCGACGGGGCCGACTATGTCGGATTCGGGCCCATGTATCCGACCCAGTCGAAAAAGGATGCCAACGATGTAGTCAGTGATGAAGCTATCCGTTACGCCCTTACCCAGAACGATATGCCCCTTACCTGCATCGGCGGCGTCGGTCCGGAAAACATGGCACATCTGTACAAAGAAGGATTCCGCTCCTTTGCCATGATCAGTTCCATTATTTCGCAGCCCGATATCGGTGCGGCTGTCCGTCACATGAGAGATATCCTTTCTAAAGCAGCGCAGGAAGGATAAGGACGATTAATACATATCTATATGCCATAGGCAGCGGGGCGTCATCCTCAGGGGTGGCGCCTTTTTTCCTTTTGGACAGGACCTATGTCTATTTGTTGGAAATTTGTCAGGAAGAGGAATAAAAAGAGATTGACAACGCATAATAATGCAATTATAATAGGAGAAGTGTTTATTTTTACTTTCCTATTGACTCTTTTGAAGGAGTGTTTGGCATGAATTTTGACTTTCAGTTAATTCTGAACTCCATCCCACTGCTGCTGCAGGGCGCGGCTGTTACGATTGAAATTACGGCTATGGCAGTCGGTATCGGCCTGGTATTAGGGCTTATCACCAGTATCTGCCGCCTGTCCCATATGAAAGCCTTGAATATCCTCGCTGTATGCTATGTCAATGTCATCCGGGGTACGCCTATGCTGGTACAGATCTTCCTCATTTATTTTGCCCTGCCTATGGTCATCGGCGAACGGATCAACCCCTTTGTCGCGGCAGTAGCGGCCTGCTCGATTAACAGCGGTGCCTATGTATCGGAAATCTTCCGTGCCGGCATCCAGTCCGTAGACCGGGGACAGATGGAAGCCGGTCGTTCCCTCGGCCTTTCCTGGGGGCAGACGATGCGCTATGTCATACTGCCACAGGCGTTCAAGCACGTCATTCCGCCACTGGGCAACGAATTTATTTCTATGACCAAAGAAACGTCGCTGGTCTCCGTTATCGGCTTTGAAGAACTGACACGGCGTGGCCAGCTGATCATCGCCAAGACCTATGGCTCCTTTGAAATCTGGATGACCGTCGCTGCTATTTACCTGATTATGACCCTGGGCATCGCACGCCTGGTCAGCTACTTGGAAAAGAGGTTTGCTACAGATGATAGAAATTAAAGGCCTGAAAAAAAGCTTCGGGACCCATGAAGTCCTGAAAGGCATTGATCTGACAATCAAGGATAAGGAAGTCGTCGTCATCATCGGGCCGTCGGGATCCGGCAAGAGCACCATCCTGCGCTGCATCAATTATCTGGAACAGCCGACGGCAGGCGAAATCATCGTCGATGGCATCAGCATGAGCGATGCCAAGAGTATCAACGACATCCGCAAGGAAGTCGGCATGGTATTCCAGCGGTTCAACCTGTTCCCGCATATGACGGTGCTGCAGAATATCATGCTTTCTCCTATGAAAACCCGTCATGTCTCTAAAAAGGAAGCACAGGATACGGCCATCAACCTGCTCCGCAAGGTAGGGCTGGAAGACAAGAAAGATGCCTATCCGGAAACGTTGTCCGGCGGACAGCAGCAGCGTGTGGCCATTGCCCGGGCCCTTGCTATGAAACCGAAATTCATGCTCTTTGACGAACCGACATCGGCCCTGGATCCGGAAATGGTCCGCGAAGTTCTGGACGTCATCAAGGATCTGGCCCGCGACGGGATGGCCATGGCCATCGTTACCCATGAAATGGGCTTTGCCCGCGAAGTAGCCGACCGCGTCCTCTTCGTCGATGGCGGGTATATCCTGGAAGAAGGGAAACCCGATGACCTGTTCTTCCATCCCAAAGAAGAACGGACGAAAGAATTTTTATCCAAGATTTTGTAAATGCCCGGGCGGTATGCCCGATTATTCACAAGTTATAGCATTTTCATTGACACGCTACGCCCTTTTTGTTAGAATGAAACTGTATTTGATGTGCAATCAATAGTAATAAGGAGATGTAGCATGTATACAGGTTTATGGGCTGGTTTTAAACGGTTTGTACATGTATCATGCTACCCGTATGTCTAGGTGAACAACCCAAAGGTGATATTATGTCCCCTTTGGGTTTTGTGTTTTCTGAGGAGGGGTTAGTAATGAAAGTCGGTTTGGTTCTGGGAAGCGATTCCGATATTCCCGTAATGAAAAAGGCTTTTGATTTGTTTAATGAATTTGGTGTGGAATGTGAAGTCCTTCTGGCTTCAGCCCATCGCACACCAGCCGAAGTACGGGAGTTTGCATCTACAGCACAGGACAGGGGCCTGAGCTGTATCATTGCCGGCGCCGGCATGGCTGCCCACCTTCCCGGCGTGATTGCCAGTTATACGACCCTCCCGGTTATCGGGGTACCGCTGGAAAGCGGCAGCCTGAAAGGGATGGACGCACTCCTGGCTATCGTGCAGATGCCGTCGGGAATGCCCGTCGCCACCATGGCCATCAACGGCGCAAAGAATGCCGCCCTTTTTGCCATCCAGATCGGTGCTGTCAGTGATCCCGAACTGGCTGCCAAGTATAAGGCTTACCGGGAAAAAATGACCCGTCAGGTCATGGAAAAAAATGACAAGCTGCAACAGATGCTGAAGACCAGTGACGCCGTTAAGACGAAACTGAACAATGCGGCCGGCCAGGTACTGCAGGCATTTAAAAAATAGTGAACGACCCTTATTACCATAGATAGATTTTCATACACAGGAGGTTCCCTCATAATGTACGATTCGATTTGGGACAAACAGCACGAAGAGTGCGGTGTTATCGGTATTTTTGACAAAACACTGGATATACCGCGATATCTGTACTGGGGCTTATTCGCCCTGCAGCACCGCGGCCAGGAAAGCGGCGGTATTGCCCTGACCGATGGACATGATATTCATACGTATCGTGGCATGGGCCTGATCAGCACGGTATTTGAAAAAGGTGTCCCCGAAGATCTGGGCGGCCACATCGGTATCGGTCACGTCCGGTATTCGACGACGGGTTCCAACAACCCCCGCAATATCCAGCCTCTGGCCGTATATTCTTCCTTCGGCCAGATTGCGCTGGCCCATAACGGCAATCTGACCAACACGCGGGAACTGCGGGAAGAACTCGATGCCAGCGGCGTGACGTTCCAGACGACGATGGATACGGAACTGATCGTCAACCTCATCAGCCGCAGCCGTCAGAATACTATAGTGGAACGCATCAAAGAAAGCATGAACCGCATCCAGGGGGCTTTCTCCATCGTCGCCATGACCAAAGACCGTCTCTATGGCATCCGCGATGCCTATGGATTCCGTCCCCTTTGCATCGGCAGGACGACGACCGGCGGCTGGGTCATCGCCTCGGAAACGTGCGGCCTCGATGCCCTGGGAGCCACGTTCGTCCGCGACGTACAGCCCGGCGAAGTCGTGGAAATCAGCGAAGATGGCGTCAAATCCTATTTCTATGGCAAGGCGGACCGCAAACAGGTATGTTCCTTCGAATATATCTATTTTGCCCGTCCGGACAGCGTCATCGACGGACAGGATATTTATCAGGCACGGCTCAATATGGGCAAGGAAATGTGGAATGAAACCCAGTATGATGCGGACCTGGTCATTTCCGTCCCCGACAGCGGTAATACGGCGGCTATAGGCTATTCCATGGCATCGGGTATCCCCTTCAACCACGGCCTCATCAAGAACCGTTACATGGGCCGTACCTTCATCAAGCCGAATCAGAAAGAACGGGAACTGGCCGTGCGGATGAAGCTCAACGTAGTCAAATCGGTCGTACAGGGCAAGCGCATCGTCATGGTAGACGATTCCATTGTCCGCGGCACGACCAGCGGCATCATCTGCAAGATGCTCCGCGAAGCCGGCGCTAGGGAAGTCTATATGTGCGTTTCGGCACCGCCCATCATGTATTCCTGCTTCTACGGCATCGATACATCCGTGCGCAAGGAACTCATCGCATCCGCTCTGAGCGTAGAAGAAATCCGCAAGTATATCGGCGTCGATAAGCTGCATTTCATTTCTATCGACGGCCTGTGCCGGGCAATCCCGGGGATCCCCAAAGAAGACCTCTGTCTTGCCTGCTTCAATAATGACTATCCGACTGACATCCCTGTGACCAATGAGGAAGGAGAAAAATATGCTCTCGAATAAAAAAGGTTTAACATACGCCGATGCTGGCGTAGATATCGATGCCGGCAATAAAGCCGTAGAACTCATGAAAGACTCTGTAAAGGCGACATACCGTCCGGAAGTACTGGGTGACCTCGGCGGATTTGGCGGGCTCTTTTCCCTTATGGACAGCAAGATAAAAAAACCGATTCTGGTCAGCGGTACCGATGGGGTAGGGACAAAGCTGCGCCTGGCCATCATGATGAACAAACATGATACGGTCGGCCAGGACTGTGTTGCCATGTCCATCAACGACGTCCTCGTACAGGGGGCCGAACCGCTGTTTTTCCTCGATTACATCGCTGTCGGCAAACTGGACCCCGTCCAGGTCGCTACCATCGTCAAAGGCGTCGCCCATGCCTGTGAAGAATCGGGCTGTGCCCTCCTCGGTGGGGAAACGGCCGAAATGGCCGGCTTTTATGCCAAAGACGACTATGATCTGGCCGGATTTGGCGTCGGCATCGTAGACCGCGACAAGGTGATTACCGGGGAAACCATACAGGCTGGCGATGTACTCATCGGCCTTCCGTCTACAGGCGTTCATTCCAATGGCTTTTCACTGGTACGCAAAATCGTACTGGAACGGCAGAACATGAAACTGGATCAGTACGTCGACGAACTGGGCATGACCATCGGTGAATGCCTGCTTACGCCGACCCGTCTCTATCCCCGTCCGTGCCTGCCGATCATCCGCAACTTTAACGTCAAAGGCATGGTACATATCACCGGCGGCGGTTTTTATGAAAATATCCCCCGCGTCCTTCCCAAGGGAATCGGCGTAGAAATCGACGTGACATCGTGGCCGCAGCTCCCGATTTTCGGCCTGCTGCAGAAATGGGGCGGCGTGACCAGGGAAGAAATGTACCGTACCTTCAACATGGGTATCGGCATGATCATGATCGTTTCTCCTGAAGAAGCCGATGCCGTACTGGAAAATCTGTCCGGCCGCGGCGAAAAGGCCTATGTCATCGGCAGGGCCGTTCAGAGCGATATCCGCGTAACTCTCAAGGGAGGCGCTTTCGATGACTAAAAAACGGATGGTCATTTTTGCTTCCGGACGCGGTTCCAATGCAGAAGCGCTTCATGAAGCCGTAGAAAATGGCACGATCAATGCCGAAATCAAGGCTCTCGTAACGGATATTCCCGGGGCAGCCTGCATCGACAAGGCAAAATCCTGGGGTGTTCCCGTCATCGTCGCCGACCGCAAATCCTTTGACAGCAAACAGGCATTCGAACAGTATATCCTCGATGCCATTGCACCGTATGCGGCTGATGTCATCTGCCTGGCAGGATTCATGCGCCTGCTGAGCAGTGATTTCATTTCTCATTATGAACATAAGATTATCAATATCCATCCGGCACTGCTGCCCAGCTTCCGTGGCCTTCACGCCCAGGGACAGGCTGTGGCAGCCGGCGTCAAGATTGCCGGGTGTACGGTCCATTTCGTCGTTCCCGACATGGATGCCGGGCCGATTATCCTGCAGTCGGCCGTTCCCGTACTGGAAGATGACACGGAAGATACACTGGCAGCCCGGATACTGACAAAGGAACATCCGACCTACGTCCGGGCCGTACAGCTTTTCTGTGATGATAAATTGACAATCGATGGTAACGTCGTTCGTGGCACTCAGGGTTAAGGAGGAATCATGATGAAGGTAAAACGCGCGCTTCTCAGTGTATCTGATAAAACGGGGATTGTTGAACTGGGCAAAGCCCTGGCAAATCTGGGTATTGAAATTATTTCGACAGGCGGTACCATGCGGACATTAAAAGAAGCAGGTGTGCCTGTCATGGCAGTACAGGACGTAACGGGTTTCCCCGAAATGATGGATGGCCGTGTCAAGACGCTTCATCCGAAGATTCACGGTGCCATTCTGGCCGTCCGCGATAATCCGTCCCACGTCCAGGATATGAAAGATCATGGCATTACCCCCATCGATCTGGTCGTCGTCAATCTGTATCCCTTCCAGCAGACGATTGCCAAACCGGGCGTTACCCTGGCAGAAGCGATTGAAAACATCGATATCGGCGGTCCCTGCATGGTCCGGGCATCGGCTAAAAACAACAAATACGTCGCCATCGTCACCAATCCGGCCAAGTATGGCGAAATCATCGATATCCTGAAAAAAGACGGGGAATTTACCGACGCCTACCGCCTGGAACTGGCACGGGAAGCCTTCCAGCATACGGCCCAGTATGATACCGCGATTGCGGCCTACCTGTCGGAACAGGTCGAAAAGGGGGCGGCTGACTGATGAACGTAGCCGTTATTGGCGGCGGTGGCCGTGAACATACCCTGGCTTGGAAACTGGCCCAGAGTCCGAGCGTAGACAAATTGTATGCCCTGCCTGGCAGCGATGCCATGGCTTCTATAGCAGAATGTGTGCCCATCGGGGTGGAAGAACTGGACCGCATTGCCGATTTTGCCGTAGAAAAAGGCATAGACATGATCGTTGTAGGTCCCGAAGTACCGCTGACAGAAGGCATTGCCGATGTATGCCAGAAAAAAGGCATTGCCGTTTTTGGCCCCAATAAGGCGGCGGCCCAGATGGAAGGGTCCAAAGTATTTGCCAAGAATCTCATGAAGAAGTATCATGTGCCGACGGCGGCCTATGCATCTTTCACCGATGGCAATGCGGCAAAAGACTATATCCATAAAATGGGGGCTCCTATCGTCGTCAAGGCCGACGGACTGGCTGCCGGCAAGGGCGTCGTCGTGGCACAGACCGTGGAAGAAGCCGTCGATGCCGTCAATGCCATGATGGAAGACCATATTTTTGGCGCTTCCGGCGGCCGCATCGTCATTGAAGAATGTATGGTCGGCGAAGAAGCCAGCCTCCTGGCCTTTGTCGATGGCAAAACGATTGTACCCATGATTTCTGCCCAGGACCACAAGCGTATCTTCGATAACGACGAAGGACCCAATACGGGCGGCATGGGCGCCTATGCCCCGGCTCCGGTAATGACGCCGGAACTGGTCCAGACCGTGTATGATACGATACTGGTCCCCGTCGTCCAGGGTCTTGCAAACGAAGGCATCACCTATCAGGGCTGCCTGTACGCCGGGCTGATGATTACAGCCGGTGGCCCGAAAGTCGTAGAATTCAACTGCCGTTTCGGCGATCCGGAAACGCAGGCCGTCCTGCCGCTCCTCGACGGTGACCTGGCACAGATCATGTATGCCTGCACCCAGGGGACGCTGCGCCGCGACATGGTTCACTGGAAACAGGGCGCTGCCTGCTGTGTCATTATGGCCAGCAAGGGGTATCCGGCTTCCAGCCATAAAGGCGATGTCATTTCCGGCCTCGACGCCGTGGATGACGATATCGTCGTGTTCCATTCGGGAACGAAAAAAGCAGATGGCCTGTACCAGACCAACGGTGGCCGCGTCCTCGGCGTGACTGCTGTCGGAGACAGCCTGCAGGAAGCCATCGATAAAGCCTATGCCAATGTCCGCAGGATTTCCTTTGACGGACAGCAGGTACGCTCCGATATCGGCGCCAAGGGATTGCGCCATTTAAAAAAATAATTGACACCAGGCAATGAGGCCCGGGATCCACGAGGGTCCTGGGCTTTTTCTGTCTGGATGACAGGGGAGATACTGTATGGAATATCGTATAGAAAAAGATTCAATGGGAGAAATCAGGGTTCCTGCCGATAAATTATGGGGCGCCCAGACACAGCGCAGTTTTGAAAATTTCCGTATCGGGATAGAAAAAATCCCGCCGGAAATGGTGACGGTCTTTGCCTATTTAAAAAAAGCCGCAGCCCTGACCAACAAGGAACTGGGCGTCGTCACGCCCGAACGGGCCGATGCCATCGTACAGGCCTGCGATGACATCCTCGCCGGAAATCTGGATGGCAATTTCCCGCTGTCCGTCTGGATGACTGGCAGTGGCACCCAGTTCAATATGAACATCAATGAAGTCGTGGCCCACCGTGCCGTTCAGATCCTGAAAGAACAGGGCATGGAAGAAACGGTCCATCCCAATGACCACGTCAACCATTCCCAGAGTTCCAATGATACTTTCCCGACGGGACTGCACATGGCAGGAGTGCTGCTCATCGAACAGCAGCTGTTCCCCGCCATGGACCGGCTCTATGAAGCCCTTCACGAAAAAGAAGTGGCATTTAAGGATATCGTCAAGATCGGCCGTACCCATCTTCAGGATGCCACCCCGCTGACACTGGGGCAGGAATTCAGCGGCTGGGCCCGCATGATCCAGCGCGATAAAGAAATGCTGACCCGCGGCGTCGATTTCCTCCGCGACCTGGCCATGGGCGGGACCGCTGTCGGAACGGGCATCAACTGCCCCGAAGGCTATGACGTCCGCTTTGCGGAAATCGTCAGCCAGCTGACCGGCACGGCCTTCCACACGGCACCCAATAAGTTCCAGTCCCTCACGAGCAAGGATGAACTGGTCGTCGTCCATGGCATGCTGAAGGCCCTGGCCTGCGACCTCATGAAAATCGCCAACGATGTCCGCTGGCTGTCTTCGGGCCCGCGCTGCGGCATCGGGGAACTCTTCATACCGGAAAACGAACCGGGCAGCTCCATCATGCCCAGCAAAGTCAATCCGACCCAGTGCGAAGCCGTTACCATGGTGGCCGTCCAGGTCATGGGCAATGATGCGGCCATGGGATTTGCCGCCAGCCAGGGGAACTTTGAACTGAACGTTTTCATGCCGGTCATCGCCTATAACCTCATTCAGTCCATCCGCCTTCTCAGCGATGTCATGGATTCCTTCCGCAGCCACTGCGTGACAGGCATCCGTCCGAATCTGGCCAGAATCGACTATAATCTTCACCAGTCCCTGATCCTCGTTACCGGTCTGGTCCCCATTGTAGGCTATGATAAAGCCTGCCTCATTGCCAAGAAAGCGGCTAAAGAAGGCCTGACCCTGCGGGAAGCAGCCCTCGAGAGCGGATGGGTCACGGCGGAACAATTCGATGCCCATATGGATCCGGCGAAACTGGCGGGCGTGAAGTAGAAATCCTGCTTAAAAGTACAAACTGATACTGGCAGGATAAAATGCTTTATGGTATCATAAGTGTGTTCCAATTTACATAGTATTCATTATTGGTGATGGAGGCGCAGCATGAAAGAATATAAACCGTTTAAATCGGGCAAGGTCCGCGAAGTATACGATATCGGCGACAGCATCGTCATGGTAGCAACCGATCGTATTTCTGCTTTTGACCATATCCTCAAGAACAAGATTACCCAGAAAGGCGCTGTTCTGACACAGATGTCCCGCTTCTGGTTTGATTTTACGAAAGACATCATCCCCAATCACATGATTTCCGTCGATGTCAAAGATATGCCAGAATTTTTCCAGCAGCCCCAGTTCGATGGCAACAGCATGAAATGCCAGAAGCTGACCATGATTCCTATGGAATGCATCGTCCGCGGCTATATCACCGGCAGCGGCTGGGAAAGCTACAAAGAAAACGGTACCGTCTGCGGCATTAAGCTGCCGGCTGGTCTCAAGGAATCGGAAAAACTGCCGGAACCGATTTTTACACCATCTACGAAAGCCGAACTGGGAGAACACGATATGAATGTTTCTCTCGAAGAAGGAGCGGCATTCCTCGACAAAACCTTCCCGGGAAAAGGCAGAGAATATGCCGAAGCCATCCGCGACTATACCATCGCCCTCTATAAGAAATGCGCCGATTATGCACTCTCCCGGGGCATCATCATTGCCGACACGAAATTTGAATTCGGCCTAGATGACAAGGGAAATATCGTCCTCGGCGATGAAATGCTGACGCCGGACAGCTCCCGCTTCTGGCCGCTCAAAGGCTATGAAGCAGGCAAATCCCAGCCGTCCTATGACAAACAGTTCGTCCGCGACTGGCTGAAAGCCAATCCTGACAGCGATTACCTCCTGCCCCAGGACGTTATCGACAAGACAATCGAAAAGTACAAGGAAGCCTATGAACTCCTGACAGGCAAGGCATTCTAAGCCTTTACAGTATGGCAGGGATATAGTATAATATGTGATGTCGTACGGGTGCCGGGTGTCTCGAATCTCCGACGATCACGTAGCACTTTGCGAATAGATTATTTTTACAAATGGAGGAACGAACTATGTTAAGTGTAGAAGAAAAGAAAGCCATCGTCGCCAAATACGGCGCAAATGAAAACGACACAGGATCTCCGGAAGTACAGATTGCGCTTCTTACGGCCCGCATCGTCTATCTGACGGAACATCTCCGCAGCAACAAAAAAGACCATGCATCCCGCCGCGGCCTGCTCAAACTGGTTGGCCAGCGCCGTAACCTGCTTGCTTATCTCCAGAAACATGACCTTGGCCGTTATCGTGCTATTCTCGAAAAACTGAACCTGCGTAAATAATCGCGTTGTGTGAGGCTGATGTGTACGCATCAGCCTCTTTTTTCAGAACATAGTGTATGTTACAGGTTGGTAGGTTATAGGTCAGTACCGCTTCCCGGCGATACTGACCTATGACCTACAGCCTGTCTGAATTTCTTGTATGACTCTTCATAAGGAGGAAAACGAATGGAAAAACAGGTATTCCAGATGGATTTTGCCGGTCGTCCCCTGGTCATCGAAGTAGGACAGCTTGCCAAACAGGCGAGCGGTGCTGCTCTGGTCCGCTATGGCGATACGGCTGTATTTGTTACCGCTACGGGATCGAAAGAAGCACGGGAAGATGCCGATTTCTTTCCGCTCACGGTAGATTATGAAGAAAAAATGTACTCCGTAGGGAAGATTCCCGGCGGCTTCATCAAACGGGAAGGTAAACCGCCTGAATCGGCGACGCTCTTTGCCCGCCTGATCGACCGCCCGATCCGCCCGCTGTTCCCCAAGACATACCGTCATGACGTCCACGTCGTAGCCTATGACTTCTGCGTAGATCACGACAACGCACCGGAAATCGCTGCCATGATCGGCGCTTCCGTATCGCTGTGCATGTCCCATATTCCCTTTGCCGGCCCAATCGCCGGTGTCCGCGTAGGCCGCGTCGATGGCCAGTTTGTCGTCAATCCGACGGTGGCACAGAGCGAAGCCAGCGATATGGATATCGTCGTCGCCGGTACGAAAGACGCCATCCTTATGGTTGAAGGGGGCGCCAAACAGGTACCGGAAGCAGATATCCTCGATGCCATCATGTTTGCTCATGAAGAAATCAAAAAAGTCGTCGAATTCCAGCTGGGATTCCTGCCGCAGATCAGCGTGCCCAAACAGGAATTCGTCGAAAAAGAACCGCCGGCCGATATTGTAGAAGCCGTTCATGCCTATGGCGAAGCCAGCATGAAAGAAGCTATCTGCAACGCCGATAAAATTTCCCGTGAAGAAAAGATGAATGCCGTAGAAACGGACATTTATGAACATTTCGCCGATATTTATCCCGACAACCAGGACGACGTCGCCGAAATCACCCAGAAGATGATCAAGGAAATCGTCCGCCATATGATCGCCGTCGATAAAATCCGTCCCGATGGCCGCCGCGTCGATGAAGTCCGCCCGGTCAGCTGCGAAGTCGGCCTGTTCAAGCGCACCCACGGCACGGGCCTCTTTACCCGCGGCCAGACCCAGGTACTGAGCTTCTGCACCCTGGCACCGCTTTCCGAATGCCAGCACATCGATGGCGTCGGCCTGGAAACGGACCGCCGCTACATGCATCATTACAATTTCCCGAGCTTCTGCGTCGGCGAAACCAAATCGTCCCGTGGCCCCGGCCGCCGCGAAATCGGTCATGGCAAACTGGCTGAACGGGCACTGACCCAGGTCATGCCGAGTGAGGAAGAATTCCCCTATGCCATCCGTGTCGTATCAGAAGTCCTCGAATCGAACGGCTCCAGCTCCATGGGCAGTACCTGTGGCAGCACCCTGGCCCTGATGGATGCCGGCGT
>NZ_DGXL01000020.1:0-177111 GCF_002395615.1 Megasphaera sp. UBA4233
AACAAGTCTAACGATAAGAAAAAAATCACCTGTTTCAAAGGTCTGATTCGGATCTTTGAGACAGGTGATTTAAAATACAAAAATAGTCGCTCAATAATTTAATGACAAATTTTGATGAGGTTTTTCCAAGTCGGGGTAAATCCCATAGTAAGCATTACACCTTTTCAGCTTCAAGGAGAAATTTTATGAAAACATTTCTTAAGTTACGATTATTATTTGTTTACGAAAGATTCGCGTCTAGAGGAAAGACAGAAAACTTCTTGACATTAACTTCAGAAATAAAAATATTGAAGGGCAACGCTTTTATTGAAGGGTAACGCTTTTGTGATGTATAATAAAATTGTTATATTAATGCAGGGAAGATTGAAATGACGATACCTGATAAGCCGAACAGTAGAAATCAGAAATATAAAAAGTGAACATTAAAGATTGAAAAGCGGGACATTGGAGACGAAAATCGTGTATTGAAAAGAGAAAGCCGAACATTCAATATACAATTTTGATTGCAACAATAGATATGTCAGGACGATGGGACTTCGGACATATTCCCTCAGAGCGAAGCCTTGAAAAAAAGGTGGTTTTCAGACAAAAACACACATTGACCAATTCCCGCGGACGAACGCAAATCTGGCTATACACTCGACATCAAGATGAACCAATCGAGCCGCGTCGAGAACGTAGCATTGCTGACGAGGGCGCATTAATTGAATCAACAATCGAAAGAGTGAGGTATAGATTACTACTTGACTCCAGCCTTGGAGCTGGGAATTATTGAGATGACCATTCCGGAAAACCGAAAAGCCGTAACCAGAAGTACAGGAAAAAATAACTTGATCGCTAACCAACCAAGGAAAGCGACTAAGATAACGACTAATTTATGAAAGTTTTTACCATCGCCTTTACCACTAAAGATACCGTTGACATTGCCGAGTACTTTGGCGCGGAAATGGAGAACAACGTAAATAAAAGTAACCTGCCGCACAGGCAGTGTGTTATTTTTATTGCACTTTTGAAAACGTGATTAACGGATTGTACACTATGATAAAGGTGATGTCATGACAAGAACAGAAATTGAAGCATCGAATTTAAAAGTCATCTTGCATTCCAAGAGAGCGAATATCTATTACCTGGAAAAGTGCCGGGTCATGCAGAAGGATGGACGCGTGTTTTATCTGACAGAAGGTAAACGCGAAAATCAATATTGGAATATACCGATTGCCGATACGACGGTGCTGCTGTTGGGAACAGGTACATCCATCACGCAGGCAGCCATACGGATGCTGTCTATGGCTGGCGTCATGGTCGGATTTTGCGGTAGTGGTGGAACGCCGTTGCTCTCTGGTGTCGAAATTGAATGGCTCAGTCCTCAGAGCGAATACCGGCCAACAGAATATGTGCAGGGATAGCTTTCTTTTTGGTTTCAGGAAGACAAGCGGTTGGCAGCGGCAAAAGAATTCCAACTAAAGAGATGCCAGTTCATCGAGCAGGTCTGGCAGAAAGATCGAGACTTGCAAAGCTGGGGATTCTATGCAGATGACGATGATATTCAGTCGGCTATGAATCGTTTCCAGCGGGTCATCCGGCAAGCCGTGGATATCAAACAATTGTTGGCCGGTGAGGCAATCTTTACGAAATCGCTTTATAAATATGCGAGCGAACACGTTGATATGCCAGATTTTGTTCGCCTTCATGATGCTCCTGCGGGAGATAAGGCCAATATCTTCTTGAATCATGGCAATTACCTGGCCTATGGTCTGGCTGCGGTCACCCTCTGGATTTTAGGGATACCGCATGGCTTTGCCGTCATGCATGGAAAAGCACGGCGGTGTCCTGCCGCTGGATTCGCTCTCGTAATCGCAGCCAACTCCTCTGGGTGGTGGGAAACCGCGACAAATTCAATGAAGAAGGCCTGGTGCCGGTCAATACAACGCGAAAAAATATCCTGTATAATGAATGGGAAGGTGGTTGGCCGTATCTGTCCCTGCTCAAAGCAGTGGTAGCTGTTGCAGCCCTTTTTCATGATTGGGGAAAATCATCCGATCACTTCCAGAAAAAACTGCGGTCATCATCGCTGGAAAAAGACCCATATCGCCATGAGTGGGTCTATTGTCAATTGTTGGCGGCTGTAGCGGATATCAGTGGTGACACACAGGATGATGATGCTTGGATGCATCTCTTCTTGGAAGGAATGTTGAAAAAGACAACTTTGAAGAACGAGATGAAGAAGCATAGTGATCAGGCAGATGCATTGCCGAAGATGCCGCCAATCATGTGTTTTTCTTTTTCAAAAGGGTTCCTGTTGGATGATGACGACTGGAATAAGGCTGTTAAAAAATGGATGGCCCGTCTGCTCCGGGAAAAAGCACAGCTGCAGCAGCTCTGTACTAATTCAAGCCTGGCTTTGCGTACGCTCCTTCTATATGCGCGGGAAGCCTTGATGCTGGCAGACCATTTCGTCTCTTCATGTGTTATCACAGCCGTCAGGTTTTGCTGCTCCGCCATGAGCAGGAAGCGTATCTCGATTATGTTCTGCGCCGCAAGCAAGAGAAGGGAGAGCGAGTCGTTTTTCAAGATAACGTTCTTCGTACTCATTTGGATAGGGGTCAAAAGCAGCGGTGTATCATAGGGCTTAGGAAAGAGAGTTTTATAATTTTTATAGTATTAATATTACAACATGAGTCGTGATATTTCCGTTGATGTATGATGTTTTTGAGCGGCAATATACTGTTCAAAGGAGGCTCGTTTCCACGGATGGCTCATGGTCTAAGGCAAAGATGGATTCTACTTAGGAATCCTCATCAATCGATGGGGATTTTTTGCATTGATAGGTGAACACAGTACGCCTATCGGTAAAGATTTCATGTTGCATTCGTTTCTTTTTTGCTTTGGTTGCTTTGGGAGACAGGATGTACCGGTTTCATTCATGGATAGTTCTACCTTACTGATAGGAATCCCTCCCCTTATATTTATAATGATAAAGAAGAGAGATTATATCATAAATTGGGGACATTTTCATCTGTGGTCTATTGAGACAATATCATATGTGGCTTATATTATGCTAACTGCCAAGTAAAAGTACTTGACAGTTAGCGTTGCTTACGGTATACTAGCAAAGTACGAATTCACACGGGGCGGTGAGGCGATGATTGAAGATGTTGTACGCAAGGGCAGACTTCTTGATATTTACGGGCCGCTTTTGACAGAACGGCAGCGCCGTTGCATGGAGATGTATTTTAATCTGGACCTGTCCCTCAGTGAAATCGGAGAAGAGCTTCATATTTCGCGGCAGGGGGCCTACGATATGCTCAACCGGGCGTCCCGGTCGCTGGAAGGATATGAATCGAGACTGGGCCTGCTTGCCCGTACAGATGCCATCCGGGAGAAAATCGATACGGCTGTATCGCTGTTGGAGTCTGGCACAGAGTCGGCGCAGGAACAGGCAGAACATATATTGAAAGACATTGAATTGTAATGTGCGTAAATCAGAAAGGGAGGTCCATCAATGGCATTTGAGAGTTTGTCCGAACGGTTTCAGGCTGCATTCAAAAAACTACGCGGCAAGGGAAAGCTTTCTGAAGAAGATGTCAGTGAAGCGCTAAAAGAGATGCGCCGTGCCCTCCTGGAAGCGGATGTCAATTTCGCCGTTACCAAGGACTTCATCAAGCGGGTCCGGGAAAAGGCAGTCGGCGAAGAAGTATTTGGCAGTCTGAATGCATCGCAGACGGTCATTAAGATTGTCCGTGATGAACTGGCCGAACTCCTCGGTGGCACGCAGAGCCGTATCGCCATGGCCAGTAAGCCACCTACCATTATTATGCTGGTAGGGCTGCAGGGCGCCGGCAAGACGACGACGGCGGCCAAACTGGCCAGAAAGCTGCATGGCCAGGGCAAGAACCCGCTTTTGGTCGCGGCAGACGTATACCGTCCGGCGGCTATTACACAGTTACAGGTGCTGGGTCAGGATCTGGATATTCCCGTCTATACGGAAGAAGGGAGCAAAGATCCCGTTGCTATTTCCCAGCATGCCATACCATATGCCTTGAGTCATCTGAAAGATATGGTCATCATCGATACGGCAGGGCGGCTTCATGTCAATGAAACGCTCATGGATGAACTGGTCCATATCAAGGAACAGGTCAAGCCCCATGAAATCCTGCTCGTCGTCGATGCCATGACAGGCCAGGACGCTGTGACGGCAGCATCTGCCTTCGATCAGGCGCTGGGCATTGATGGCATTATCATGACCAAGCTCGACGGTGACGCCCGTGGTGGTGCGGCCCTTTCCATCAAGGCCGTGACGGGTAAACCCATCAAGTTCATTGGCGTCAGCGAAAAGTTGGACGGCCTGGAAGAATTCCATCCCGACCGGTATGCATCGCGTATCCTCGACCTGGGCGATGTGGAAACGATCATCGAAAAGGCGCAGGCTGCTTTTGACGAAGAGTCGATGGCCAATATGAAAAAGGCCATGAAGAGCAATAGCTTTACCTTTGATGATTTCCTGGCCCAGCTGAACATGGTCAAGAAGATGGGGAACATGAGCAGTCTGGTCAGCCTGATCCCCGGGATTGGCAAATATAAGAAAGAAATTGATAAAATCGATATGGATGGCAAGGAATTCAAGCGGATTGAAGCCATCATCCAGTCTATGACAGCCCAGGAACGGGCCAGTGCCAATCCGAAACAGCTCATCAAAGACAGCCGCAAACGCCGTATTGCCAAAGGAAGCGGCACGCGGGTGCAGGATGTAAACCGCCTCATCAAGCAGTTTACGGATATGCAGAAGATGATGAAGCAGGCCAAGAAAATGCAGAAGAACAAACGACGGGGCTTCTTGCCACGTCTTCCCTTTTAGAGGCTTCTCATGAAGCGACAGTCCATATAAGGAGGTGATTTTCATGATTAAAATTCGTTTAGCTCGTTTAGGCGCAAAGAAAAAACCGATCTACCGCGTCGTTGTAGCTGATTCCCACGATGCCCGTAAAAACGGTCGTCCTGTTGCTACTCTGGGCATGTACGATCCGGCCAAAGGCGCTGACTGCCTGACTGTAGACGCAGAAGCAGCTCTGTCCTGGCTCGGCAAAGGCGCACAGCCGACTGATACCATTCGTTCTCTCTTCAAAAAAGCCGGTATCATGGCTCAGTTTGAAGCATCCAAAAAGTAAGTGAGGCTGGATACGATGGAAGAATTGATTGCTTGTATTGCCCGGTCTCTGGTAAAGAAACCGGAAGCAGTAACAGTTACAAAGATTCAAAAGAATGGCCTCGAAGTCTATCAGCTTCATGTAGCCCCGGAAGATATGGGCAAGGTCATTGGCAAACAAGGCAAGATTGCCAAGGCCCTGCGCCTTGTCGTCAAGGCGGCTGCAGTGAAGGCTAACAAAAAAGTATCAGTGGATATCGTATAGGAGGAACCATGGATCAGATTACGTTGCGTGTACCGGTGACTGTCAAGTCCAAAGTTACACAGGCACTGAAAGACAAAATCATCAGAAATGCTGATCAGGCGTTGAGCGATATCGATCGTGAAGCTCAGAACCTGGAATTCCAGGCTAAGCGCATGATGACCGAACAGGCCAAAATCGACGCACAGGGTTTGATATCTCTTCGTGCACAAGTGGAAGAACAGAAGCAGCACATTGCCGCTGCCAAAGCGAAAGCCCAGCACGAACGCGAACAGGCGGAACAGCTCGAAATCGGCTCCGAAATCCGGCAGGGAACGCTCGAACAGACGGTCGTTGTCAAAGTCGGAGACGATCTGGGCAAACTCATGGGCACGGAAATCTTGCTCGAAGACGACAAGATCATTGCCTTCCGCCAGTAATACGATGACGGGTATGGATCTCTATACTATCGGTCAAATAGTTGCCCCGCACGGTGTGCGGGGTGATGTTCGTATTTATCCCGATACGGATTTTCCCGAACGATTCCTGCATATGAAATACGGGTACATCGACGGCAAGCGCTATGAAGTCAAGGCGGCACGGTTCCATAAACATGTCGTCCTGATGAAGTTTGCAGGTGTCGATGACCGTAATGCAGCGGAACTTCTGGTACGCAAGGAATTGCAGGTGCCAAGGGAAGATCTGATGCCGCTGAAAGAAGGGCAGTACTATGTCTTTGATATCATCGGCATAGCTGTCTACAACCTGGAAGGCAGGCTGCTGGGGAAAGTGACGGACGTTCTGAAGACAGGAAGCAATGACGTTTACGTGGTAAACGATGACGCCGGCAATGAGCTTCTATTAGCGGTCATTCCTGAAGTAATACGCTCTGTGGATATCAAAGCGAAGAAGATGGTGGTAAATCCGCCAGAATGGATTGACGAATGAGAATCGATATAATTTCCTTATTTCCTGAATTTATAGAGGCTTTCTATCAGCATAGCATCATCGGCCGCGCACGGGCACAGGGACTTCTGGAGCTCGATGTGACTAATCCCAGGAGTTTTGTCTATGACCGGCACCGCATGGTGGATGACACCATTTATGGCGGTGGCTGTGGCATGCTGATGAAGGCAGGCCCGTTGTTTGCAGCCGTAGAATCGGTGCGCAGAGATGTGCCCCGGCGGCGTGTCATCCTCATGGGACCGGCCGGCTCGACCTTTAATCAGGCCAAGGCGCGTGAGCTGGCTGCTTATGACCAGCTCATTTTGTTGTGCGGTCATTATGAGGGTGTCGATTACCGGGTAGAGCAGTATCTGGCTGATGAAACGATTTCCATCGGCGATTTCGTCGTGACAGGCGGTGAAATGCCGGCTATGATCATCACCGATGCCGTAGCCCGCATGATTCCCGGTGTCCTGGGGTCAGCTGGCAGTGCTTCGGATGATTCGTTTTATCATTCCCTGCTGGAATACCCGCAATACACGAAGCCGGCCGTATTTCGCGGCCATGCCGTTCCAGAAGTGCTGCGCAATGGCAATCATGCTAAAATTGCAGCCTGGCGCCGTGAACAGTCACTGCGCCGTACGGTGGCTAAAAGACCGGATCTTCTACAGGGTTGCTCTCTTTCGGATACAGACCGCATGATACTGGAACGCATACAGAAGGAAACG
The DNA here is from genome assembly GCF_002395615.1 of Megasphaera sp. UBA4233. Classification (NCBI taxonomy): domain Bacteria; kingdom Bacillati; phylum Bacillota; class Negativicutes; order Veillonellales; family Veillonellaceae; genus Megasphaera; species Megasphaera sp. UBA4233. Next base: position 7,058 of record NZ_DGXL01000020.1, read on the forward strand.
GAATTATGAAATCATCACTGTATATCGGGCTCGTTCACTACCCGATTTATGATAAAAACTTCAACGTCATTGCTACGGCCATTACGAATTACGATCTCCATGATATTTCCCGGTCGGCCCGCACTTATGGCGTAAAAAAATATTTCATTATCCACCATGTCGAAGCACAACTGGACATGGTGCGTAAGATTATCGATTTCTGGCGCAGCCCTGTAGGAAAGAATTATAATTCGTATCGTACGGAAGCTCTTGACATCCTCGACATCCGTCCTTCCATCGGGGCGGCTGTCCAGGCCGTCACCGATGCAGAAGGAAAAAGGCCTTATGTCGTGACGACCGATGCCAGGACGTACGCCAATACGATTTCCTACAAGGACCTCCGACGCAAGAGAGAAGAAGAAGATACTCCTGTCCTGCTGCTCCTTGGTACGGGATATGGCATGACAAAAGAAACGATGGAACAATTTGATTTTATCCTGGAACCAATTTATGGTGCAGGGGATTACAATCATCTCTCCGTTCGTTCGGCTGCGGCGATTATTCTGGATCGTCTTGCCGGCGAGGACTGGTGGAACTAAAGAGGAGGAACTAAGATGTCCGGACATTCAAAATGGGCGAATATTAAACGTAAAAAAGGTAAAAACGATGCGATCCGTGGCAAGATCACGACAAAAATCAGCCGCGAAATCACGATTGCCGTCCGTATGGGCGGAGCAGACCCGACGGGTAATATGCGCCTGAAACTTGCTCTGCAGAAGGCAAAAGAAAACAATATTCCGAAGGATAATATCAAACGGGCTATCCAGAAGGGCGCCGGCGCAACGGAAGGCCAGAATTACGAAGAAATCACCTATGAAGGCTATGGCCCGGCTGGCGTTGCCGTTACGGTCAATGTCCTCACAGATAACCGCAACCGTGCAGCAGCCGCTGTCCGTCATGAATTCAGCAAACACGGTGGAAACCTCGGTGAAACCGGCTGTGTTTCCTGGATGTTCAAAAATGAAGGCATTTTCATCGTATCTAAGGAAAACGCAACGGAAGACCAGCTGATGGAAGTCGCTCTCGATGCCGGTGCCGATGATGTCAAGACCGGTGATGAAGAGTTTGAAATCATCACCTCTCCAGAAGCCTTTGATGATGTAGAAAAGGCGCTGGCAGATAGCGGCATCGAAACAGAACATGCCCAGATTACGATGGTTCCGGATAATACTATTGCTCTCGGTGCTGAAGATGCCAAGAAACTGGAAAACCTCATCGATGCCCTCGATGAAATCGATGATGTCCAGGACGTATATCATAATGGGGAACTTCCCGACGAAGAAGAATAATAAAAAATTACAGCTTGCAGACCGTATCTGCAAGCTGTTTTGCATGACAGGGGGATGCTGTGTAGATCACGGCATCCTCTATTTATCGGGGGATATTCAGACATAGCTGAAAACGCATCCTGCATCGGGAAGCTAATACATTGTAAACGTTTGCAGACACTGGCGCATAGCCGGAAGATATGGTTCTTTCGTTTGGGCATCGGCCGTCAGTGTCAGGATATACAGGCTGTTTCCCCATAAAAGAAGGTAGCGTTCGGTGTACAGGTCGATGATCTGATCCCCCAGGTAGAACCGTTGTGTATAGGTCAGACGGGATGCCTGATGGGTGCCGATATGAGTCATACCCGTGTGGATGTCCCGGACGGTATGATCCGTTTTCAATACGCGCCGGTAGGCTTCCCAGCTTTGTTTCAGATAGGCTTTTTGCTTGCCCGGGGATATGGGCTGACTTCGCTTTTCTTCCGAAATCTGGATGCAGAGCCGGCCCTCTGGCTGTACGGCTGCCAAGTGTATTTCCGGACGGGGCGGCGTAGTCAGGGCAAAGCCAGCGGGAAGCTGCAGGGAGATGCCCAGCCTGTCATCCTTCCATTCCCGGGCAGCCGGAGAGGACGGCATGTCCTGAGTCACTGCCGGCTGATGTGCGGCGGCAGCGGCTGGCCAGACTGTCAGAACAGCGATACAAAGGCAAAGGGCCAACAGCCATGATCCGATGAGATGCACCTTAATCCAGTTTCTTTTCATAATAGCGTAACGTAACAGGCAATATTCCATTTAGCATAGCCTTTCCCGTGCTGACTAGTTCAAATCCCATATTTTCATAGAGGTGGCTGGCGGGAATATTATCAATATTCGTGTCGAAGCGCATGACCGTACATCCCCGGGAACGGGCCTGGTCCAGGGCAAACTGTACCATCTGCCGGCCAATGCCGCGGCGGCTGTGCCCGGGGAGTACACAGAGCGTATGCAGTACCAGCACGTGTGCGGAATCTGCCGGATATCGCCAGGGCTGGGAAGCATATTCGTCGTCCTGATGGTGATTGAGGAGCATACTGGCCAGGAGCGTGCCCTCTTCATCGCGCAGTACGTACAGCCAGCCTTCGGCAACTCCCCGTTCGGCTACGGCACGGGTCGGATAGGTTCCCCGCAGCCAGTGCGTCCGGTCGCGATGGGAATCGAAATAATCGAACAAGGCTTCATAGCTCCGGGCTACGTCATCGATGTCATTGGATACAGCTTTTTTTATCGTCATAGGTCTTCATCCTTTCTGTCAGTAGATACTTTCAGCATAGGGGCTTTCCCGGCAGATGTCAAGCCGATGTGGTACAATAGAAGGAGAAAACGTTGTAACTGTGACGAAATTGTGATGGCCGGCACATGGCATTTCACGGTTCGGTCTGGTATACTAAATCATTATAGTGATAAAAGGGTGAGTACATGGAAACAGATATATACGGCATATACAGGACTTCGCTGGAACAGGTCATGGATACACTGGTCCGGGAAATCCGGGCGTATAGTGAACGGGAAAAGGCCCGCACGGGTTCGACGATTTATGAACACTTGCTGTACCGCATAAAAACAGACAGTAGTATGCGCGGCAAATGTGACCGGAAAGGATTGCCGCAGACAGAACGTTCAGCATTATATGACATTCACGACGCTATCGGGCTGCGGATCGTCTGCCGGTTTATCGACGATATTTATACCAATATTAATTACTTACGCCAGTTGCCTCAGGTAGAGGTAGTAGAGGAGAAGGATTATGTCCGCCATGCCAAGCCCAACGGATATCGCAGCTATCATCTCATCCTCGCCGTGACGACACCGTTTATCGATGTGCTGGGACACAACCCGGGGCGCTACTTTGCGGAAATACAGCTTCGCACACTGGCGATGGATTCCTGGGCCAGCCTGGAACATGAAATGAAATATAAAAAACATATCCAGAATCCGGAAATGATCAGCCGCGAGTTGAAACGCTGTGCCGATGAACTGGCTTCGTGTGATTTATCCATGCAGACCATACGGAATCTGATTCGTGCAGATAACACAGGAGGGAAATCGTAATGAAAATCTTACTGGCAGAAGACGAAAAAGATATGTCGGCTGCACTGGTTGCCATACTGACCCATTCGGGGTATGAAGTCGATCCTGTCTATGATGGAGAGGCGGCAGTCCGCATGGCACAGAGCCATTCCTATGATTGTATGGTGTTTGATATTATGATGCCCAAATTGGACGGGGTACAGGCGCTGCAGCAGATCCGCGATGGCGGCGATGTGACGCCGGTCATTATGCTGACAGCCAAATCAGAAGTATCGGACCGTATCAACGGACTGGATGCCGGAGCGGACGATTATCTGACCAAGCCCTTTGCCATGGCTGAATTACTGGCCCGTTTGCGGGCCATGACACGGCGTTCGACGGCATTTACACCACAGAAGCTGCAGACTGGTTCCGTGTCTCTGGATGTGGCGGAACAGGAATTATGCAGTACCAATGCAGTCCGCCTTTCGGCCAAAGAAACGAAACTCATGCAGTTATTGATGATGAATGCCCATAAGGATCTGACAACTAGTGATATCCTCAGCCGCGTCTGGCCCGATGAGGACGAAGATGAAAAAATTGTCTGGATTTACATTTCCTATCTTAAAGAAAAATTAGCGGCTATCGATGCCGATATTACGATCCGGGGCGATGAAGGAGGTCCCTTCTGCCTCATGCAGGAGTCCTGATATGAGTATGATTAAAAAGATGCACCGGAAGTTTATCCTGGCCGGTACTGCCGCTGTCATCATCATCGTAGTCGGAGCACTGGCCGTCCTCAATGCTATCGTGTATATGCATGAAATAAGGGAAATCGACTGGATTATAACTTCTATTGCTGAAAATGACGGAACGTTGCCGGATGGACGGCAGATTCATCGTGATGCAGGCTGGTCAGCCGTCGATAAAGTACTGCTGGACGGTGATGACTGGATTTCCAGTACACCCGATTTTCTCTACCAGGTACGATATTTTTCTGTCTACTGGGATGCAGACCAGACTGTGTCCCGTGTCGATATCAGTCATACCGCTGCTTTTGATGCTTCTTCAGCAATTGTCTATGCTGACATGGCATCCCACCTTTCCAGTGATAAAGGTTTCCTCAATAGAGATAAGGCCGTTTATGCCTATCTCAGGAAGGACTATCCCGATGGGTCCCGGCTGCTCATTGTACTGGACAGCACGAAAAATATCATGTCCATCAATCATATGCTGCGCTATTCCTTCTGGTTTGGTCTGATTGTCATTGTTCTGTATGTAATCATTCTGGCGGCTTTGTCCAGCCTGGCCGTCCGGCCTTTTGTCCGCAATATGGAAAACCAGAAACGGTTTATTACCAATGCCGGCCACGAATTAAAAACACCGATTGCCATCATTTCGGCCAATGCTGAGACTATCGAGATGCTCAACGGCAAGAGTCAGTGGACGGACAATATTTTAAAACAGGTCCGGCGCCAGTCACAGCTGATCAATGATTTGATCATGCTGGCAAAAAGGGGCGAACGTTCCCGGGCAGATATAACGCTGCAGGATATAGATATTTCTCATGAAATCCAGTCGGCTGTCCAATCTTTCGATGCTCTGGCCAAAGACCAGGGAAAGATGCTCGTGCCACGCATAAAAGAGGGAATCCATGTCGTGGCGGATCAGCGCTGTGTCTATGAAATCGCCAGTATCCTTCTCGATAATGCCGTTAAGTATTGCGATGAAGCAGGAACGATTACCGTGACTCTGACGACGAAGAAAATCGGCAAGGGGGCTGTACTGACCGTCTCTAATGATTTTGCCGGTGGAAAGGGCGTCGATTATACGAGGTTTTTCGAACGTTTCTATCGGGGGGATGAATCGCACAGCAGTGCCAAAGCCGGATACGGTATCGGCCTGTCTATGGCAGAAGAACTGGTGCGGCTGTTGAAAGGCTCTATCAATGTTTCGTATAAGAATGGCGTCATCACCTTTACGGTGACACTTTGATTTTTTACTATCATACGGACTTTGTGATATGATTGAGATATCTTTTAGGAAAGAACAGGTGAATGGTATGGATACAAAGGATACAAAAAAACAACTATGCCGCATCGGCCGGAAGATGAAGGAAGGCGGGCTGGTCGTAGCCTGCGATGGTAATATCAGTTATCGCCGCGACGACGGCCTGATTGTCATCACGCCTTCCGGTGTGCCAAAGGGAGAACTCAGGCCGTCCGACCTGCTGCTCATCGACATGCAGGGGCATATCGTAAAAGGAAAAGGCAAGGCGTCGTCCGAAACGAGCCTTCATCTGGAAATCTATAAGGCCCGTCCTGATGTGAAAGCCATCGTCCACTGCCATCCTGTGACGGCTACGGCTGTATCAGTGGCAGGATTGGAATTTCCCAGTCAGGTCGTAACGGAAGGGCGGGATTTCCTCGGACCGGTCATAACCGTGCCTTTTGCTGAACCGGGATCAATGGATCTGGCCGTCAAGTGTGCTCAGGGATTGAAGAAAGTCAATGTCATCCTCATGGCAAGTCATGGGGCTTGTGCCGTAGGTACGAATCTCAATCAGGCGTTTTATCGAATGGAAACGCTGGAGTCGGTGGCTAAGATATACCGTAATGCCATGACTTTCCATGCAGCCTATCGCGTAATCCATGAAGAAGAACAGGTACATAGCCTGGCTGATGTATTTACCTTATAAGACATAAAAAAACAGGGACCGTCCCATGATGTGCGTTCATGGAACAGTTCCTGTTTTTTGTTTGAGGTTTGAGGTTTTAGACGACGGCAAAGAAGACATAACGGATGATGAGGAAGGCGAGGGCTCCCATGACGGCCGTGCAGGGGATGGTAAGGACCCAGGCAGAGACCATCTGGCGCGCTACGTTCCAGTGGACGGCTTTAACGCGCTGGGCAGCGCCCACACCCATGATAGATCCGGATACGACATGGGTCGTCGATACGGGCAGGTGAAGCAGCGTGGCCGTAAAGATGACAACTGCCGAGTTGAGATCGGCAGCAAATCCGTGGATGGGATGCATCTTGAAAATTTTGCCGCCTACCGTACGGATGATTTTCCAGCCGCCTACACTGGTTCCCAGGGCCATGGCGGCAGCGCAGAGCAGTTTGACGATAGTAGGAACTTCCAGTGTGTCGATGAATCCGCCGGAAAGCAGGGCCAGTGTAATGATCCCCATCGATTTCTGGGCATCATTGGATCCGTGGGAAAAGGCCATGAGAGCAGCGGACAGGATCTGCAGCCGGTTGGCCGTCAGGTTGACGACGGCCGGACGGTAATTATGGCAGAAGGAAAAGAGGAGGTTCATGATAATATAACCGACGATGATGGCGGTTATAGGGGACAGGATAAGGGAGAGAAAAATTTTTAATATGCCCCAGCCGTTGAGGGCACCGAAGCCGACAGAAATGGCAACGGCGCCAATCATGCCGCCTATAAGAGCGTGAGAAGAGCTGGACGGCATGCCGACGTACCAGGTCAGGAGATTCCATATGATGGCTCCTGTCAGGCCGGACACGATAATCAGTTCATTGATCATACTGGCCGATATGACGATATCGCCGCCAATCGTTTTGGCAACGCCTGTAGAAATCATGGCACCGATAAAGTTCAGGATAGCCGTACCGATGATAGCCAGGCCGGGCCGGATTGCCCGTGTCGATACGCAGGTAGCGATGGCATTGGCTGTATCGTGGAAGCCGTTGATGAAATCAAAAATCAGGGCCAGAACGACGACGAGGATAATCATGTACGTATCAAGCATACTTCATAACCACTCCTTTGATCAGGTTACCCAGTGCTTCTACTTTATCCGCTGTTTCTTCGATGGACGCCATCGTATCTTTCCAGCGGATGACATCCAGAAGCGGCATTTCCCCGCTGAAAATACGGGACATTTCTGCCCGGTAGATATGGTCTACTTCTGTTTCCATCTTGTTGAGCTTTTCCGTATGGTAAATGAGTTCTGCCTGGTGCTTGTCGATATTCTTTAACAATTCAAAGGTGCTGGCCAGTTCATTTCCCATATCGATGAGGACTTCCGTACCACGCACGGCAGCCGGCGTCGATTGGGTAATATGGTACATATCGACGCGCATGATAAAGCCGTGGAGGTTGTCGATACAGTCTTCCAGCCGGCAGGACAGATTGTAAAAATCTTCTCTGTCGATCGGCGTGATAAATACGCGGGCCAGTTGTTTGATGACATCAAAATTGACTTTGTCTGCCCCGTGTTCCAGATTGGTAATTTCTTCCATATGATCCGGCAGGAGTGACAGGTCTTTCATGACTTCGTTGGCGATGACGGCGCCGCGCCGGAATTTCTCGGCATTTTCGATGAGATAGTCAAAAAATTCTTCGTGTTTATTGCTGATGCTGAACATGTAAGGTACGCCTCCTAATATACTCTTTTCAAAGTATACGTATACTTTGTCAGTCCTGTGTAAATACTTTGTAAAAATCATGTAAATTTAAAGGAAGTATTTACTACTTATTTACTACTATTTTACCATGCTTTACCAGCTCTTGACATGTATACAAGGAGAAAAATAGAAAAAAATAACTGACAACCGGAAAAATTCCAGCTGTCAGTTATTATTAGTGAATCATAGTCGTTACGAGGAGGGCCAGATGATTGATTCCTTGGGGAACGCAGGCCGGGACATAGGTTACGATGAGTGCCGTAGAGGCCAGACCTACAACCGTCAGCCAGGCTTCGCAGTCGCTGCCCCAGATATATTCGCCAAGTTTGACGCAAGCGCCGCCGATAGCTACCAAAGCAGTAAGCATGGCTAACGTTGCTACGGGACTGCCGGGATAGAGATGGCTCAGTACAAGAAGTACGAACAGACCTATTACAATCAGATTTTTCATCAAATATTTCCCCCTCAATATTTATAATGGTTATATTATAGCTATGAGATTGGGTGCAGTCAATTACTAATGATTATTTCTTCGTATCAATACTGCAAGTATAAAATGTGTTATGTGACTAGTTCAAATCTCTATGATTTGCTATAATTAAAAACTGGGAATGAATCAGGGGAGAAGGTTGAACATCGATGAGCTGGCTGAAAAAACAATTAGGAAAAGTAAAGACCAGTTTAACCCAGAAGGCACGTCCGGATACAGATCATGTTCTGGATGACATACGGGCGTATACGGCTGAACCGGCCGATGGCCTGCCTGAATACGACCGCCTGCTGACGGTATTACGGAACAGTGCGTCTGAATTGGTAGTGTATTCCCACTTTGAGGCTGATGCGAAATCCTTATGGAATTTGTCTTATGGAGGGTCGTTGGCTGAAGCCGATAAGATTAGCTTTATTTATACGCAGATTCCTATTATTTGTGACAGCATAGAACGTCATCTGTATATGGTACGGACAGCCCGGCAGGCGAAAGCCTCGTATTTTGAAAACCATGAGAGTACCCGGAAGAAAATAGAAAAGCGCAATCTCGCCCTGGACAGTGTCCGAAAGGCCCTTAAAGAGGCTGTGTCATATGTCCGGGACAGGGAAAATGAATACGACCGCGACTGGGCCGGCAGGAAGTATGTGCCCCTGGATGATATGACGGAAACGGAAGATTTTTACCAGCGCCTCCTGAAGGGTATCCGTAATTTTACGACGTGGCAGCCCGTGTTTGCCAAACTGGATGACGCTGCCAGCTTTGCCCATACCTTGGCCGGATATGAAGAGTCGGCACAAAAAGCCGAATCTTTCTGGCTGGACTGGCGGGAACGATGCCGGTCTTACTTTACGGAACGGGCAGACCTGTCCCGGGAACGCCGGCAGTTCATGAAGGACGAAGAAGAGTACGAACATTCCGGCCTGTGGGGGCGCAAGCCTGTCTTTGATTTCAGCCGCCGCGGTCATCATCTGGAACAGCACCGGGAAGAGCTGGAAGACTGGGAAGACCGCCTGGAAGAGGACTGGTATGACCTGCAGAAAGACTATAAGGGCTATTGCAACCGGATACTCGATATCTGTGATGAGCTTTGTGAGTATGTCGTCGTTCTGGAAGATTGTCTGGAAGAGGAAAAGGAATCCAATATCCGCAGTGGTGAGAAACTGGAAGCCGATTATGAAACCGGCCATGAAGACATATGCCGCCTCGACGAGGAATATGAACGGGTAAAGGTCGTATTAAATACATTAGAAACGCTGGGAGGAACAGCTTATGGAGTTTGAGGAAATACCAAAGCGGCGGAAAATACAGGATTTCTTTCCTGAAGAACCACCCCGCCCCAGGCGCAGGACACGGATAGAGGAAACAAAGCAGAAGCGGCATAAAGTCGATACGTATCTCGACGATGCGGATTGGCAGTCTCTGCAGCGCTATTGTGAAGAAGCGGATGAAAAACCGTCGGTATTACTGCGCCGCCTGTTACGGCAATTTTTGAAAGAAGAGAAGGGATAAAATGGAACGTCTGGATATTTATGACTATCGTGGCGTGTCTACGGGAAGGACTATCGACCGCAGCCAGGAAGATACACTGTCTGACGGGGAATATTTCCTCATTGTCCATGTCTGTATTTTCGATCATGCCGGGCGTCTTCTCATCCAGCAGCGGCGGAAGCCGGGAGATCCGCTGGATGGATGCTGGGATCTGACTGTTGCTGGGCATGTACGCAGTGGCGAATCGAGCCAGGCAGCGGCCATGAGGGAGGTGCGCGAGGAGATAGGACTTCCTGTTGATCTTACCGGGCAGGCACCGCTCATGCGGCTCCGGTTCCATCACGGGTTTGACGATATTTATGTCGTCATAGCCGATGTTCCCTTGTCGTCCCTGCACCTGCAGGATGCAGAAGTCCGGGCTGCCCGCTATGCTGCCTGCGACGAGGTGCTCCATATGATTCACCGGCAGCAGTTCCTGCCTTATATGGACAGCTTTATTGAAGCATTGTACGATATGCGCTGTTCCAATGGTTTCATCCGCAGCGATGCACCGTCCGATTTACAGTGAACGGGTAATCTGGCGGAATCGCTCTGGCCACCAGAATGAAGAAAGGGTATAATGAAAATATAAGAACTCTAAAAATGAGGTGTGTAATATGGCAAAGAACTATTATGAATTGCACGTAGCCGGCTGTACACGGCAGCTTCCCATCATCAAATTAAATGACGACCTGGCTATTGCCGGGTTTGTTATCCTGGGAGATGTAGATATCGTATCGGCTACGGCAAGGGAACTGGTTAAAAAAATGCCTGCCGATACAGACGTCATCATGACTGCCGAAACAAAGGGAATTCCCCTGGCCCATGAAATGGCGCGTCTGAGCGGCATGAAACAATATGTCGTGGCCCGGAAATCGGTTAAAGCATATATGGATGATCCCATCTGGGTAGAAGATGAATCCATAACGACAGCAGGCAAACAGCGCCTGTACCTTTCGGCTGCTGACGTGGCGCTCATGCGCGGTAAAAAGGTCCTCCTCGTCGATGATGTCATCAGCACGGGCGGATCGATGAAAGCTCTGAAGGCGCTGGCTGAAAAAGCCGGGGCTCATATTGCCGGACAGGCGGCTATCCTGGCCGAAGGGGATGCGGCAAAACGGGAAGATATCATTTATCTGGCACCGCTTCCCCTTTTGAAACCGGAGGATGCAGAATAGTTCTATGGGAATAACGGATATTTTCCCTTGCATTTCCCGGTCCTTTATGCTAAACTAGTCTAGCATAGGTTTTGTATGATAGATGAGAAGAGGTGTAAATTTTGAAAGAAGGAATTCATCCGAAATACTACAGCAACGCCAAAGTAACGTGTGCTTGTGGTAATACATTCGAAACAGGTTCAACTAAACCGGAACTGCGTGTTGAAATTTGCTCTAAATGCCATCCGTTCTTTACGGGCCAGCAGCGTGCCCAGCAGGCTCGTGGCCGTATCGAACAGTTCAATAAACGTTATGGTAAAAAAGCTAGTAAATAAGCAGTACAAGTGTGCAGCAGAGCAGAAATGCTCTGCTCTATTTGTTTGTGTGGAAATGGGGTGTGCCTTTTGAATAAACCCACTACGTATGTAGGAGGCCAGGCTGTCATAGAGGGGGTCATGATGCGGGGGCCGAAATATATTGCTACGGCAGTGCGGACGCCGTCCGGCCAGATTACGGTCAAAAAAGATGAAGTACATTCATTGTGTGAACGGTACCCGATTTTGAAGAAACCCCTGCTGCGCGGTACGATTGCCTTGTATGAATCCCTGGTATATGGCATGAAATGCCTGTCCTATTCTGCCCAGGCTGCCGGCGAAGAAGAAGAGGAACTGTCCCGCCCGCAGATGATGGCAACGATGGCTTTTTCGATTGTATTGGCCATTGTCATTTTTCTCCTCATTCCGACGTATGGCGCCAAATTCATACCGGGTGTCATGGACAGCGCCGTCCGCCTGAACATTGTGGAAGGCGTATTACGGCTGCTTATCTTCTTATTGTATATATGGGGCATTTCCCTTACGAGCGATATCCGCCGTGTCTATGAATATCACGGCGCTGAACATAAAACTATCTGGACCTACGAAGCAGGAGAAGAACTGACCGTTGATAATGTCAAAAAACACAGCCGTCTTCATCCGCGCTGCGGTACTAATTTTCTGCTCATCGTCATGGTCGTCTCTATTTTTGTCTTTGCCTTCCTGGGGTGGCCGAATCTGGCCGAACGGGTGGTATCACGGATTCTTTTAATGCCTGTCGTGGCTGGTATCAGTTATGAAATGATCCGCATAGCCGCGCGGACGGAAAATCCGCTTGTCCAGGCAATTTTTAAGCCGGGCCTGTATCTCCAGTATCTGACGACGCGGGAACCTCATGCGGATCAGATTGAAGTGGCTATTGAAGCGATGAATGCTGCCAAGCCGGAAGATCATACGGAAACGCCGGATGGTGAAACTGCCACCGTAACGATTACGCCAGTAAAACCCGGAAATGAGGATGCATCCCGTGTCGAATCGGCGTAACTCCGGGATGTGGTAACGAAAGAGAGGAATTTACGTGTTTATTGATAAAGTGCAGGCTGTTGAAAATAAATTTATGGATCTGGAACAACGCATCAGTGACCCGTCGGTCATTGCCCGCCAGGAAGAATGGCAGAAGCTGACACGGGAACATGCGTCGCTGTCCCCGATAGTAGAGGCATACCGTCAGTACAAACAGGTGACGGAACAAATCCGGGACGACCGGGAATTATTGAAAGATCCGGAAAGTGATGCCGAAATCATCGCCATGGCCAAAGAGGAAGTAGCGGATTTGGAAAAGAAGCAGGCCGGACTGGAAGAAGAGCTGCATGTCCTCATGCTGCCCAAAGACCCGCGGGACGATAAAAACGTCATCATGGAAATCCGTGGCGGAGCCGGCGGTGACGAAGCAGCCCTGTTTGCGGGAGATTTGTTCCGCATGTATATGAAATACATCGAAAAACAGCCTGGCTGGAAGGCGAGTATCATCAGTTCCAATGCTCCTGAACTGGGCGGTTTCAAAGAAGTTATTTTTTCCGTTGAAGGCCATGGTGTATATGGCAAACTGAAATACGAATCAGGTGTACACCGTGTGCAGCGTGTACCTGTTACGGAAGCCGGCGGCCGCATTCATACGTCTACCGCTACGGTAGCCGTACTGCCGGAAGCGGAAGATGTGGAAGTCGATCTGAATATGGATGATGTCCGCGTCGATTATTTCCGATCCAGCGGGGCCGGCGGTCAGCACGTCAATAAGACGAGTTCGGCTGTCCGCATGACCCATATGCCGACGGGAATTGTTGTCGAATGCCAGGACGAACGGTCCCAGCTGGAAAACCGGGCCAAGGCCATGCGCGTACTGAAGGCGCGCCTGTTGGACAAAGCCCAGCAGGAAGCCGATGCAGAAGTGACGGAAGCACGGCGCAGCCAGGTCGGTACGGGCGACCGGAGCGAACGGATCCGGACATATAATTTCCCGCAGGGGCGGGTAACGGATCACCGCATCAATCTGACGTTGTACAAGCTGGAAAACGTCCTCAACGGAGACCTGGATGAATTCATTCAGGCTTTGGCGGAAGCGCACCGGGCAGAACTGATGAAAGAAGAATCAGAAAATGAGTAAGTTGTGGACCATAGGGGCACTTCTCACCTGGACGACGCAGTTTTTTGCATCGAAGGGCATTGATTCGCCACGGCTGGATGCGGAAATCCTCCTTTCTCACGTATTGAAGAAGGAACGGATTTATCTCTATGCCCACTATGATGAACCGATGACAACAGAAGAACTGGCCACGTACCGGGAATTGGTCAAAAAACGAGCTGACCGGTTGTCTGTGGCACATATTTTGGGAGAAAGGTCTTTTATGGGTCTAGATTTCCTGGTCAATGAAAACGTGCTGATTCCCCGCCCGGAAACAGAAATGCTCGTCGAAACCGTATGGGAGCAGCTGGAACCGGAAGCGGAGGCACGGATTCTCGACATAGGCACGGGAAGCGGGGCCATCTTGTTGAGTCTGCTCCACGAAAGGCCGCAGTGCCAGGGGCTGGGTGTCGATATTTCAGAAAAGGCGCTGGCTGTTGCCCGGAAAAATGGGGAACGGCTGGGGCTTTCAGACAGGGTAAGCTGGCAGGTAAGCGATCTGTTTGCATCGGTACCGCCGTCTGTCTATGACTGGGTCGTATCCAATCCCCCTTATCTGACGGCAGATGATATGAACCATTTGCAGCCGGAGGTGCGCCATGATCCCCGGCAGGCCTTGTTTGGAGGCAAAGACGGGCTTGACTATTACCGCCGTATAGCCCGGGATGCCGTGCCGTATGTGAAAGTAGACGGGTTTTGTGCCGTCGAATGTGGGGCCGGACAGAGCCGGGATGTTGCCTCGATTCTTACGGCGTCAGGTCATTTCGTATTACAAAAAATAGTAAAGGATTACGGCGGCATCGAACGGGTCGTCGTATTCCAGCGAAAAGAGTAGATCAGTGTGAAACAGACAAAAATAGTCCGCATAACGGACGTAGAAAAAGATAAGGATATATTGGAAGAAGCTGGCCGCATCATCCGGGATGGCGGTATCGTCGTATTCCCGACAGAAACGGTCTATGGTATCGGAGCAAATGGCCTCAATGCCGACTGTTGCCGCAGTATTTACGCCGCCAAAGGGCGTCCTAGCGACAACCCGCTCATCCTGACCGTTCCGGACCAGGAGGCAGCTCATGAGGTTGCCGCGTACGTTTCGCCGACGGCTCAGAAGCTGCTCGATGCGTTCTGGCCGGGGCCTCTCACCATCATCTTCCCACGTAAATCCTGTGTGCCCGATGCTGCCACGGGAGGACTGGATACCGTCGCTTTACGTTGCCCGGACCATGATATTGCCCATGCGTTCCTCAAGGCGGCCGGTGTACCTGTCGCGGCTCCCAGCGCCAACCGGTCGGGCCGCCCCAGCCCGACGACAGCCGGAGAAGTCGCCCACGATATGGATGGACGGGTCGATATGATCATCGATGGAGGTCCCTGTCATATCGGTGTCGAATCGACTATTGTCGAATGCCACGATGATGATACGGTTACAATTCTTCGTCCCGGCGGAGTGACCCTGCCGATGCTGGAAGAAGTCGTGGGAAAAGGAAAGGTCGATGTAGACCGTCACATCATTACAGGGAAAGGCGTACCTAAGGCACCAGGGATGAAGTACCGCCATTATGCGCCTTCAGCTCCGGTAACGGTTTACGTAGGCTCTGTAGAACACGTACGGCAGGCTATGGAACAACAGGCGCTGGGACTTACGGCCGAAGGAAAGAAAGTCGGTTTTTTGGTGAGCCGGCAGACGGCTGAAGCATTTCCCAAAGATGCCATGTACATCTGGGGAGACCATGATGACAAGGCAGCCCTGGCAGCCCAGCTGTATACGGGCCTTTTGTTCTTTGACAGTGTCCATGTAGATCATATCCTGGCTGAAGGTACCGATGAAGAAGGCCTGGGAATGGCTATTATGAACCGCATGAAGAAATCTGCCGGCGGAGATGTCCGTTCCGTTTAAGGAAGAACGCTTTATTTTTCTGTCCTGTCAGAGTATAATAAATAAGAAAAGCAAAGGTGTCTGTCGCATCGGTGTTTATTTTATTTATGTACAGGAGGAAATAGTCTATGAAATTAGTAATTGGTGCAGACCACGGTGGTTTCGATTTGAAGGAAAACATCAAACAATACTTGGACGAACAGGGAATTGCCTACACTGATTATGGTACACATACGCCGGAACGGTGTGACTATCCGGTCATTGCCAAAAAGGTAGCTGAAGCCGTTGCCGATGGTACATTTGACAGAGGTATCCTAGTCTGCGGTACCGGTATTGGTATCGGTATTGCCGCCAACAAGGTCCATGGCATCCGGGCTGCTTTGTGCCACGATATGTTCTCTGCCGAATACTGCCGCCGCCACAATGATGCCAATATTCTCACTATGGGTGGCCGGGTCATCGGTCCGGGCCTTGCCAGAGAAATCGTCCGCATTTTCCTTTCTACGGGGTTTGATGGCGGCCGTCATGAAGTCCGTGTCAACATGATTAAGGAAATGGATAAATAAGCCGCAAGGCAGCTATATGTCATAAAGAAAGGAATATACCACATGCAGATCGAAGTATTAAATCACCCGCTGATTCAGCACAAAGTGACGCTGATGCGGAAAAAAGAAACAGATTCCAAAGATTTCCGGGAATTGCTGGAAGAAATTACCATGCTCATGGCCTATGAAATCACCAGAGACCTTCCCCTGGAAGACATAGAAATTGAAACGCCGCTGCAGAAAATGACGGGCAAGCAGATCAGCGGCAAGAAGCTGGTCATTGTCCCTATCCTGCGCGCCGGCCTGGGAATGGTTCAGGGCATGCTTAATCTCATGCCAATGGCAAAGGTAGGTCATATCGGACTGTACCGCGATCCGGAAACGAAGAAGCCGGTCGAATATTATTGCAAGATGCCTGATATCGAAGGCCGTGATTTCATTATCGTCGATCCTATGCTAGCTACAGGCGGCAGTGCTTCGGCGGCTATTACGCTGCTCAAGCAGCGGGGAATCAAGAATATCAAGTTTATTTGTCTGGTCGCAGCTCCTGAAGGGGTACAGTGCCTGAACCGCGAACATCCTGATGTAAAGATTTATGCAGCGGCACTTGATGACCGCCTGAACGAAAACTGCTACATCCTTCCCGGTCTGGGTGATGCCGGCGACCGTATTTTTGGTACGAAATAACGGACAGCAGGAAATGATTTACTGATAAAAATGGACTGTAACGAAATGGGAATATCGCCTGTTTTCGTTACAGTCCATTTTAGTTGTTAGTGAGCGCAGGCGACATGGCCGATTTCTTCCGGTATATACGGTGTTTCCTGGTAGACCAGGTTGAGCCAGTTATGATAGAAGATATGGGCATAGCTGCACCAGGTAAAGGCCGGCGTCCTGCGGTCATCATTATCAGGATAATAATTGGCCGGCGGAGCGATGGGAAGGCCTTTATTCTTGTCGCGTGTATATTCCTTGGCCAGTGTATCCCGGTCGTATTCGAAATGGCCGAGAATAAAGAACTGGCGGTTGTCCGGCGTGCCGATGATATTGATGCCGTTTTTGGCATTGCGTGAAAGGATTTCCAGTTCTGGTGTATTGTAGACGGCGACATCATCGATAGCCGTATGACGTGACTGGGGAATAAAATAACGGTCATCGAATCCACGCAGCAGAGGATGGTGGCGACGTGTAAGCTGATATTCATAAATGCCGAACAGCTTCTGGGGCAGGAGCTGCTTTTTGATATGGTAGAAATGATACAGTGCAGCCTGGGCACCCCAGCAGAACGACAGAGTAGAGTAGACATGGGTACGGGACCAGTCCAGGTATTTTACTAATTCCGGCCAATAATCTACTTCTTCAAAAGGCAGTGTTTCTACGGGAGCGCCGGTGATAATGAATCCGTCATAGTAGGTGTCCTTGATTTCGTCGTACGTGCGATAGTTGGCATCGAGGTAGGATGCATCAGTATTGCTGCTGATATGGGTAACCGTGTGACAGAAATCGACTTCTATCTGCAGGGGCGAGTCGCCGAGGAGGCGGAGATACTGGAGTTCTGTAATTTTTTTGAGCGGCATGAGGTTCAGAATCAGGATGCGCAGGGGACGGATGTCCTGGTGTAGTGCCTTGCGGCGGTCGATAGTGGCGATTCCTTCTTCGTGTAATTTTTCTTTTGCGGATAATCCGTCAATGATTTTGATTGGCATGATACGATTCCTCTTTTCTTTTGATGTACGTTGTAGTTACTTGACGGTTGCCGGCACTACGCAAAAAAAGCTTCCGCCCCAGTAAGGGACGGAAGCACCGTGATACCACCCAATTTCACTGTTTCCTCACGAAAACAGCCTCTTCAGGTACGCAGGCCCTAAGGCCCTCAATACCATAGTACGATAACGGGTACAACCGGACGGCCTGACTATTCGGCACGCCTGCTCAGAGTCCATCTTCTGCAGCGCTTTCTGTGCTCCATTGCACCGGACAGGAGCTCTCTGTGACAGTCCCTGCTGCATACTCTTCTCGTCTTAGCAACACTATCAAGTTGATGGGCTCATTCTAACATGCTTATACCAGATTGTCAAATAGAAATTGTCAGAAAAATAGCTTGACAAAGACTGCCGGGACGGGTAATATATATAGGTAAGCTTTTCACTTGGACTCCACCAGCCCCGGAGAAAAAGATCCTAAAGCTTAGGCTTAAGATAGTTATTCAGGGAGGATTATACAGCATGAAAACTACATTTATGGCCAACGCCAGCAACATTGAACGTAAATGGTATGTTGTTGACGCTGAAGGTCAGACATTAGGTCGTCTTGCTGCCGAAGTCGCAAAAGTTCTTCGGGGAAAACATAAACCGACATTTACCCCGCATGTAGATACAGGCGATTATGTAATCGTTGTAAACGCAGCAAAAGTAAAACTCACAGGTAAAAAACTCATTCAGAAGACGTATTTCCGTCATTCCGGCTATCCCGGTGGTTCTTCGTTTACACAGGCAGGCCACATGCTTGAAAAACGTCCGGAACGCGTTGTTGAAATGGCTGTTCGCGGCATGCTGCCGAAGAACAAGCTGGGCGAACAGATGTATCGCAAACTGAACGTATATGCTGGTGCTGAACATCCGCATCAGGCACAGCAGCCAGAAGAATTAAAGTTGAACATTCGTTAATATAACCGGGAGGAAGATTTCATGGCAGTAGCACAGTACTACGGCACTGGCCGTAGAAAAACCTCCGTTGCCAGAGTTCGTCTGGTTCCGGGTCAGGGTAATATCACAGTAAACAAAAAAGGATTAACCGAATATTTCGGCCGTAAAACGCTGGAACTCGTTATTAGACAGCCCCTCGTACTGACCGGCGTTACGGAACAGTATGATGTCATCGCTGACGTAAAAGGCGGTGGCCCGTCCGGCCAGGCTGGCGCTATCCGTCACGGTATCAGCCGCGCACTTCTCGAAGTCGATGCTGATTTCCGTCAGCCCCTCAAAAAAGCTGGTCTTCTGACACGTGATCCGCGTGAAAAAGAACGCCGTAAATACGGCCTCAAGAAAGCCCGTAAGGCTTCCCAGTTCAGCAAACGTTAATATACGCGTATATTTCCACAAACCTATGCAACAGATAAACCGCATGAACAAACCGTTCATGCGGTTTTTTTTAATGTCTAATTTTTATGAAGATCGATTAACTTTGAATAAATTCAAATGCGTAAGTCCTGTAATACACGTACAATATACAAATTATAAGTGATTCACAGCCTGATGTTATTACAATTCTATATATTTTTAAATTTGTTATGCTTTTTATTGTAATGTAGGCGATGCTGCATTGAAATAATTAAAATAAGATATATAATATTAACATATAATACATGAAAAATATAAAAACATGGAGGGATGCATATGAAGAGCGGACGCAATTTGCGACGACTTATCTTATTCAGTCTGGTTGCTGGTTGTGCACTGGGCGGATTAGGTAGTGGAGATGTGTATGCTGCTGAGGGACCGCCATATGAACAGATTCTATATATCAAAGGAGATGATACAGTAACCCAGAATGACACAGCCCCCAGCCTTCAAGTGGATACGAGCGGATTGCTCAAGGATGGGAATTTTACGTATGATACAGGCGACAAACTTTCAAAAGAAAAGCGGGGCCTTGTCATTATGAATTCCAAGAAAAATCTGAATTCATATACTGTTCGTGCTACTCTTGGGGCCGATTCGTCTATGACTATGGCCGATTATGGAAAGAGTGATTATCAGACTATTTTGCTGGAATCAGGAAATACTGCGATCCATGATGTAAATCTGCAGGTCGATGGATTATTGTCCCATAGATATGGAGGCAGTGGCGTTTACGGTATTTATAGTGGCGGTGGTAATCAATTTGATAATTTGACGATTAAATCAGATTTGAAAAATGCCATAAAAGACAGCGGTATCGTCAATACCAATGCCTATTTCATTGGGAAAGGGACCACTCAAATCGGCAATCTATACATTGATACCAAACTGGATCCCAATAACACGACGGGACGCAGCATTGCGCATAATGGTTTATATGCTGACCAAGGGGCGGTCATCAATGTCACGGGGAATACCTATATCAACGACCACATCGCCACGGGAACACATGATGGATATGACAATGAGTATGACATCGATACTAAGGGGAACGTGAATACCATCAGCAAGAACGATGCTGTGTCAGCTAAGCACGGCAGCGGTTCGACAATCAATATCAATGCCAAAGAAGACGGAACTATCCTGAATCCGGATAATACCGTTCAGATTTATGGTAACCTCGATGCGAAAGCAGGAACTATCCGCGTCGGCTTTTCAGGTAAAGATTCCTATTGGTACGGCGCTGGTGTCGGCCTGATTAAATATGATGAAGCGACACAAACCTATGGTGCCGTTCGCGATGACAGCCAGCTGCAAGTTACGTTGGCTGATGGAGCCAAATGGGTTCCTGA
Organism: Megasphaera sp. UBA4233; assembly: GCF_002395615.1. NCBI lineage: Bacteria > Bacillati > Bacillota > Negativicutes > Veillonellales > Veillonellaceae > Megasphaera > Megasphaera sp. UBA4233. Next base: position 27,410 of record NZ_DGXL01000020.1, read on the forward strand.
TATCATGTTGCGTGGAAAAGATGCACAGGGGCTGGATACACGGAGCAATTATCTGAGTGCTATTACCCTCGATAAAGGCGGCATCATTGATACACATGCCTATAATGTCCATACTGGGGATAAGGATACAGTTAACAACCTGGTCCTGTATAACTTGAAATCCAATGAAGGGACTGTCGTCATGGATGCCAGCGGGGCCAAAGTAAATAGTGCCTATCGCAATGCGGGTACCGATTTCTTCACCATCAAAGATGGTTCGGGTCTGGTCTATGTCCAGCCAGCAGATATTTCTGCGTTAAAAGGTGTCAGTCCTGACAATCCAGTCCGCTTTGCCGATGCCGCTTCTGGTATTACTTTTAAGGCGATTACTAAGACCTCGGACATTTCAGACGGTGCCCTGTTTGATTATACGCCGGTCATTGATAAGAATATTGTATCTGGCCGGTTTGGGACTAACGGCAATGACTGGTATTTTGTCGATTATTCCGAAAATCCGACGGATAATATCAAGGTCCCTGTAGCCGCTGCCTCTGCCGTACATGGTGATTTGTTATCGCACCGGAACATCGACACGTTGAATCAGCGCCTGGGTGAACTGCGGGACTATAGTGATACGGAAGATGGCGTCTGGTTCCGCATGAAATCAGGGGAAACAGAATCGGATAAATATGGTCATTACAATTATCGTTGGAATTTCTACCAATTAGGGTATGACCGGACTGTGGCTGATCATCAGAATGGCAAATGGCATATCGGCGGAGCTTTTCACAGTGCCATGGGTGATGTAGACTACCATCATGGCGATGGCGACATGCGCAGCTACGGTGGCTCCTTGTATGCTGGCTGGGCTGGCAGCAAAGGCCATTATATGGATTATGTCTTATCGTACAGCCACTATAACAACAAATACAATATTTACCATGATGGCATGAAAGCGGCAGATGCAGACTATTCGGATCATGCCTGGATGGTTAGTGCCGAATATGGCCGTAAGTTCGACATGGGTGGTGAATGGTTCATCGAGCCGCAATCTCAGCTGGTATATGGCAAATCTGGCGGAAGTGACTATACGTTATCGAATGGCGTCAAAGTACATGATGATGGAGAAGACAGCCTGATTGGCAGACTGGGGTTCCGACTGGGCAAATCTTTTGCTACGCCAAAAGGACAGGCACCCAATCAGATTTACTTAAAATTCAATGTCCTCCATGAATTTTCCGGAGATTGGGACATGGCCCTTTGGGGAACCGATGCCTCCTATTATCAGCATTGTGATGGCGGAGATACGTGGTATACCTTTGGACTCGGTGGCAAAGTGTCCCTGACGGACAATACTGTTTTTTATGGAGACGTTGAAAAGTCTTTTGGTGGGGATGTAACAACAAAATGGCAATTCAATGCAGGACTTCGTTTCTTATGGTAAAGGAGCAATAAAGAAGCAATAAAGAAGAGATTGATCCATCGTATAGGTACGAAAAAAGAATAGGTTTATCAAAAAGGCCCCGCATAGTGATTCTTTTTAGCGGGGCTTTTTGAGTCTTGTTCAATTTTTTAACTGAAGGCCTTTTTTTCTTGACAACTTTCCTATTTCATTTTACACTATATTTGTGATATTGAACGCGTTCAAGGCGGTGAGAATAACGAAAAAGAATCGGGAGAATATGAATGGTGTGCAACAGCGCATCCTGGCGACGGCAAAGGATTTATTCGTTCATCAGGGATACAAGAAGACGACCATACGCCAGATTGTCGAAGAGTCTGGTGTCCTGACGGGCAGTATTTACTATTTTTTTAAGAATAAGGAAGATATTTTTCAATCTCTCGTATTATCTCTGTTCCATCAGTGCAATTATCTCATTGGTGAGCGTTTTCATGATGAATCGTCAGCTTTCCGTTACGCGGCCCTGTGTCAGGTCGAATTTGAAGCAGTACGCATGAATGAACTGGTACGGGAAACGTATTATGAAGGCTATACGTCACCGGTCATTTTTGAAAAAATAACGAACCATCTGACGGAAATGACCATTCAGATTTTCGGTGACAGCCTGACTCTTTCCCGCGAGGACGTATTTCTCCGGTCCCTCCTGATTAAGGGGGCTATGCGGAGTTATGTCATCCAGTTCGGCTTTTCCACTTCCGTCGATGCCGGCCGGTACAGCGAAATCTGTCTGCGTACGGCACTGGAACTATTGGGGGTAGGCTGCAATGAAACCGACGCCGTCCTGGAACGGCTGCGGGAGCGGTTGCCGGAAATCAGGGATATTGTCAATACGATAATCCATCAGCAATGAAGCTGCGTATCCGGACCCTGCCGCCGCATGAAAAACGGAGCAGAAAAATAAAAAAATCATGGTAATCACCACGATTACATGACCATATGTATTAAAATATATGGAATTTTGTATTAATATGTGTTATAGTGATATTATAGTTAAGAAAAAGTAACACTAAGACAGAACGTGACAAAATCAAATGTAATGAGGTGAAGGAAAATGATACTTTATTTTTCCGGCACAGGTAATTCGTTGAGCGCTGCGCGGTTTTTGGCCAGAGAGACGGGGGATACGGCTGTTCATGTGGTAGATCTGACGGCTCACTGTGGCACGTGCAGGGGAATTCAGGATAAAGTCATCGGTTTCGTATTTCCCGTTTATTTTGGTGATCTGCCTGATCCCGTACGGGAATTTGCAGAATATACACGGTTTGCACCTTCGACCTATTTTTATGCGGTAGCTACTTGTGGCAGTACACCCGGCAATGCCTTGTACAATCTGCAGGAAATTCTGGAACGGAAACGCTGCCACCTGTCGTATGGGCGGGCAGTGCCTATGATTGCCAATAGTACAGCTACATGGAAAAAGGGCGTGACGTATGATTTGAGCCGTCTTGAAACAGCCCGGAAAAAATTAGTATCTATTGCTACAGCCGTACGGGCCAGAACGGTCAATACGGACGAAGTAAAGCGCTCTCTGACGGGATCGCTTATGGCCATGCAGCTTGTCCGCCACATGGGAAAACGGCGCTTTGCCATCAGCGTGGATACAGAGGCCTGTACCGGGTGCGGGATATGTGAGCGCCTTTGCCCCATGCATAATATCACTATAAAGAATGGGAAAGCCCGTGCAGGTGATCAGTGTGTATCGTGCATGGCCTGTGCCCATTGGTGTCCATCGGGAGGTATCCTGGTTCATGGACACGCTATTTCCCGGGAAGACCAGTATCATCATCCCGATATAGAAGTCAAAGACCTTTTCTTGCGCTGATAAAAACGGGACTGATGCAGAATCGTATTCTGTGTCAGTCCCGTTTCTATATGAGAAAAAAAGGAGTCGGCCCGGTGAATCTTGTTATTGAGCGGCGGCTGCTTTGCCGAGAGCAGCGCATTCTTCTGAATTATCGGGTGTTTCATTGACGATAGCCGTACCAAATACGACAGCGCCGGCGTCCTGGGCGCGCTGTTTCCATGTGTCCATCCATTCGCCGGTTCCCCAGCCATAGGAACCGAAGAGGCCCACTTTTTTACCATTTAATTTGGGAGCGATGGCCGTAAAAAATGGTTCGACCACACTGTCTTCCAATTCTTCTGAACCCATAGCAGGGCACCCCAGGAGAATGACGTCATGCTGGGCGACAGCATCGGGGGTCGTATCTTCCATCAGGACACTTTCTACATCAGCACCGGCGGCTTTAACAGCGGCGGCGATTTCCTGTGCCATAGCTTCTGTGTTTCCTGTACCACTCCAATATGCGATTTCTACCATAATTGAGTCCTCCTTATGCTACGATGAGCTTTTCTAATGTCGTGCCGATGGCAAAGCGGTCCATATAATCTTTGCGGCAGCACGTATAGGCATGAAATAAGGCGGCGGCCTGACGAACATCGCCATATACTTTCCATTCACCGCACAGTTTGGCATGATTGCCTTTGTTTGTAATGAACCCCAACACATCGGCGAGAGGGTACCCCAGGAATATTCCTGATTCGTGTGGAAAACAGCCGTCTTCCTGGAAGCGCTGGGAAAGGTGATCTAAAAGCTGTGATATGCTGCTGTACGGATGATATCCATATGACTGGAGAAACCGTGCAATATAAGATTTCCGGGTATAAGCTTCTACCATTTCCGGACGAAAGACGTATAATAGTGTCCGCTGGGGGCACTGATAGAGAATGCGGAAATATAGCCCTTTACTATTATACTGACGGTTATACTGGGCGACGCTGGTTTCATATTCTTCCGTTGTTCCTTCCCGGTGAAGACAGAGCAGTGCACCCATTTTCAGACGGGCCAGTGTCGGTGCACAGTATGTAACGAGTAAATGATCGATGTTCATGTCAGTCCTCCTTCCTGTATTTTTCTGCCATAGTTACTATACCAATTATGATAACTGATGTCAATAGTTATTTGAGATAAAATATCAAAATAACATGATACAATGTGAATTAAAGCTGTAAAAAAAGAATTTTACGATATTAATTATCATAAACCAACATATGAATCAATCGGATGCGGGCTTTATTTTGATATATATATCCATAAACTAGAGGCGGATTATACGCAGAGATCGGAGCGTCTGTCTACTGCATTAAATAAATGTTTATGATAATCATTTATTTAATTTAGCATAAAATATATTTTTACACTGTGTATACTATTCAATAATAAATGATAATTATGCAAATTTAACTATAAAAATCCACTATAATAAATATTTAAATATATAAATTAATAAATATATAAAACAACAACAAAAAGATTTATGAAAAAATAAGGCGTATTTTGTTATTGACATTCATTTACTTGCACGACTATAATAAAGAAGATAAGGGGATTTGTGTATTCCTGTTATTTTTATATGTTGTATCTGTAGTTAGGAGAGGATTTTTATGTTTCAGAATACGAATTTTTGGATTGGCTTAGGTATTGGCGTCGTAGCAGGTATCTTTGGGTATAAGCTCATGCAGCAGAGACAGCAGCAGCTTCTTGCCCTGCAGCAGCCGGCACCGGTAGCCGCTGGTACACCGTCCCTGGAAGAACTGCAGCGTCAGAAAGAAGCTTTGGAAGACATGATTGCCGCACAGGAAGCGCAGCAGTAATATTTAGTCTATATAACCGGTGACAGCCTGGCTGCACCGGTTATTTTGCTAGCTGGCATAAAGGCCAGCAAGGAGGGATACGATGAAACGGATATCATTGGGACTGCCTCTGACCATTTCTCTTGCCGGTACGATTGGATCCCTTGTTGCCGGATCCAAACAGGCACATATTGCCTTTGGTATGGCACTGACAGGTCTTTCACTAATTCACGCATTTCAGAACCGGAAAGCGATGCTTGGGGCATGGGCCTGTAAACCGGTTCTGCCGGTCAGAAAACCGGTGTTGCCGCGGCCAGATGTATTGGACAGACTGCCCTGTGTAAGAAACCCCTTTCCCGGACATGGAGAAGTCGTTTTTTACATACCGGGACGCATACGCCTGTATATCCGGGAACTAAAAGGACAGGAAGGATACAAGAAGGTTTTGTGGGAAACATTAGAAGCCTTTCGTCAAATTGGTCATCTGGACATGAATTCCCGGACCGGTTCTCTGCTGATCGTGTATGATCCGGAAAAAGGAGCGGCATTGGAACCGCTTCGACCTTATATCCGCTATGCGGCATCCCACGCCCGCCGCAAAGGGTTCCCTGCCGGATAAACGCTTACAGGCCGGCTGCCTGCCGGCCTGTAGCTGCACGTATTAATACGGAGCTGTCTCCTGAAACGAACTCATCAGGATCCAGCTCCGTATTTTGTGCTTCGATGTATTATTTATGCCCGCAGGGCTCTCATGGAATTGAGTACTGCCAGAATCATGACGCCTACGTCGCCAAATACGGCTTCCCACATAGTGGCCATACCCAGCGCGCCCAGAATGAGGAGCAATCCCTTGATACCCAGTGCCAGGACGATATTCTGCCAGGCAATGCCTTTAGTTGCTCTTGCTACGCGGATAGCTGTCACCAGCTTGGAGGGTTCATCGGTCATGAGGACGACATCGGCCGCTTCAATAGCTGCGTCGGATCCGAGACCGCCCATGGCAATGCCTACATCCGCTCTGGCAAGTACGGGCGCATCATTGATGCCGTCGCCGACAAAGGCTAATTTCTTTCCAATCTGCTTGTGGGCATCCAGCTCTTCCAGCCGATCTACTTTATCTTGTGGCAGCAGTTGGGCATAATAGGTATCCAGTCCCAGTTTTTGGGAAACGGTCCGGCCAATGTCTTCTGCATCTCCTGTAAGCATAACCGTCTGGGAGACGCCGGCATCTTTGAGTCCCTGGATAGCCTGCCGGCTGTCTTCTTTGATTTCGTCGGTGATATGCAGACATCCGGCGTACGATCCGCCATAGGCGATGTACACTTTGGTTCCAGCTGCCGGACTGGGAGTAAACGTAATGTGCTTTTGATGGAGCAGCGTTTCATTGCCGGCCAGAATTTTTTTTCCTCTGTAGACGACGCAGATTCCCAGACCGGATAATTCCTGATAATCTGATAAAGTCGTCGTATCAATCGGATTTTTCCAGGCCTGGCGGATAGACTGGGCAATGGGATGGCGGGATTGAGATTCCGCCAGTGCTGCAAGATGAAGGACCGTGTCTTTGGAAAAATTGTCAGTGGAATCGATTGCCGTGACGCGGAATACGCCTTTGGTGAGTGTGCCAGTCTTATCGAAAACAACCGTACCGAGCTGGGTCAGGGCTTCCAGATAATTGCTGCCTTTGACCAGAATGCCCTTGCGGGAAGCCGCACCAATGCCACTGAAAAAGGTGAGAGGAATAGAGATGACTAAGGCGCAGGGGCAGGAAATGACGAGGAATATAAAGGAACGGATCAGCCAGTCGGCCCAGAGACCACCGAAGAAGAGGGGAGGGACCAGACCGAGGAGCAGCGCACTGAAAACGACGAACGGCGTGTAATACCGGCAGAACCGGGTAATGAACCGTTCCGTTGGCGCTTTGCGACTGGCAGCATTCTGTACGAGGTCAATGATTTTGCTGGCCGTCGATTCCCCAAAAGTACGGCTGACTTTGATTTCGATGACTCCATCTTTGGCAATACATCCGGACAGGGCAGTGTCTCCACTATGAACGCGGCGGGGTACAGATTCTCCTGTAAGAGCTCTCGTATCGAGGAGAGAACTGCCGCTCGTTACCTGGCCGTCCAGAGGAATCCGTTCTCCCGGATGAACGATGATCGTCGAACCGATGGCGATGGTATCAGGAGCTACGGTGATTTCTTTGCCGTCCTGCCTGATGTGGGCAACGTCGGGACGGATATCCATGAGACCAGAAATGGAACGACGGGACCGGTCTACTGCCATGTCCTGGAACCATTCGCCAATCTGATAAAAAAGCATGACGGCAACCGCTTCCGGGTATTCTCCGATGCCAAAGGCACCAATCGTAGAAATACTCATGAGGAAATGTTCATCGAAAATCCGGCCATGGGTGATATTGCGCAATGCCTGCCAGAGAACGTCATAGCCCAGGATAAAATAGGCGGCTATGAGTCCTGCCAGGTAAGTCATACCGGTAAAAGAGTAAAAGGAATGAAGGACCATGATGATGGCATACAGGATGGCGCCGGCGGCCAGGCGGATGATGCGGTTTCGCGTATTTTCATTCTCCTCACTGCAGCCCGGAGATGCTTCTGACTGTTCCTGCACCTCTACATCAGGTTCGTGTGTATGTACGATTGATTCGATGATGGGAGTTATCGTACGGGCCCGGTCCTCATCCAGCGTAATCGTCAGAGTCTGTTTCATGAGATTTACCGTAGAGGAAGTAATGCCTTCCAATTCGCCTACCTCTTTTTCAATCTTAGCGGAGCAGTTCGGGCAGTCCAGCCCTTTTAAAACAAATACTTTTTCCATCTCAAGCACCTTCTTTGATTAGTATAGTATATAAACTTCATTTCTAACATTTAAACATATGAACATATCTTCATTTGTTTTATGCTATTAGCATACGCTGTCTGATGGCAGATGTCAAGATGATATTTTTATTATAATAATATTATTCAGTAAACTGGATTCAGTAAACTGGGCAGGTATTTATTAAGGTTCATATAAAACCTTCAAGCTAGAAGATATTGATAAATAAATCTAAAATTATATAATGCATAATAAGGCACATAAACGTATCTCCGAAGACAAGGCGATAAAATACATGTATATCAAGGGCGTTCAAAAAATTTAAAAACATAATATCACAATATTGACAGTAATTACCGATTTCATATATAATAATTAATGTAAAAAGTTATCAATTTCACAACAACAGCTTCGTAATTCTCAGGAAAGATGGAGCCGGATAAAAGGAGATGTTCCGTATGTTTCAGAATCAGGATTTTTGGATTGGCTTAGGCGTGGGTGTACTGGCAGGTATTTTCGGATATAAACTGATGGTCGAAAGAGAACAGCAGCTGCTGGCTCTGCAGCAGCCGGCTGCTACAGCAGCATCGGCTACAGTTCCTGTTGCTGAATTACAGCGTCAAAAAGAAGAACTCGAAGATATGATTGCCGCACAGGAAGCAGCACAGGCTAAATAATCAGAAGAAAAGAGACTGTCTCGCCCTCCTGGGACAGTCTCTTTTTCTTGTGATATCAGAATTTGTGAAAGGTAAACAGAATATGCTGCCATTTTCAAAATGGGATATTATTATGCGGTCTGTACAAATATCTTCTTATATTCCAGGCCGTATCCGGCTCTACAGCAAGCGGCTGATAGGTAATGCCGGATTGTGCCGGCAGGTATATGCGTATATTTCCAGCTATCATGAAATAGATTCGGTTGAAGTCAATATGGTGACCGGTTCCGTATTAATCAAATATCAGCCTGGCCTGCTCCGGACAAATCACGAATTGGCGAAAGTGGAACAATACGTCGTCAAGCGCATAGAAAGGAGATAACAACGTGTCTTATGTATCAGGATTCATGATTGGTGCCTCTATTGGTAAGTCGATTCACCAATTTTTTAGTAACTCCGGCCATTCAGGCGTCGCCCACAACACTATACCAGATTCCCGGCCTGTTCCTGTTTTACCGCTTTTTAGCCGGGCATCCCAAAGTCCGGGACGACGCCGTTATTATGCCAGAAGCCTCGTACGCAATCAGGCCCTGGCCGGCCTCCTGGCACAATGTCTGTATAAAATGTCGGGCATCCGCCGTGTTGAAATCAATCCCCGAACGGGCAGTATCCTCCTCCTGGGGGATGAAAAAACGCTCGATACGGTCGAAAAGGTGTTGAGTGAACAGGTTTTTTCTGTTCCCTTACCGGGGGAAGAGCTGATGAAAGAACTGGACGAAGCTAAAACGATGGAACAGAAAGTTGAATCAGACTTCCGTCATACCGCTGCTGATGTCTGCCGTATGTTCAATCAGGGAGTATCGGACAGTACAGGTCATCTGCTTGACTTGAAAGCGCTGGTTTCCCTCATATTCATTATACGGGGACTGCGCCGGACTATCGCGATGAATGAACGGGCGTCTGGTCCGCAGCTCTTATGGTGGGCGTACAGCCTTTTGAGAGGAAAGTGATTGTTATGTATATGTGTACCAAATTGCGGCTCCATGCAGAAATCCCTGCCCGGATCCGTCCTCTGCTGGGAGTGCGGCTGCGCCAGCTGCGAGGTGTCGTAGCGGCCTCGACTGACGGCCGGCTGGTTACTCTGTATTATAGACGGCCGTTTGATCCCCGCTCGGCTCTGCCTTTGCTGTACAGCTTTGAAAAAACGTATGGTGCAAAACGGGAAGAACGAAAAGATTTGGATATTGCTTCCTATAAACGGGAAGCAATCCTGTCTGTTGGTGGATTTATTGCCATGAATATCCTGCGCAAAACCAATCCGGCATTTTACGATAGCATTCTTTTGTTCCGCCGGCTCTTTACCCTGTTCATTGCCCGCCGGTTCATTAAAAACGGTGTTCTCGGTGTCATCCGCGAACATCAGGCCAATGCCGATACACTGACGGCGACGGCTGTCGTTGCATCGGTTCTGGCAGGAAAACCTGAATCCAGCCTGACTCTTCTGGCCTTATCCAATGGAGCAGAAATGCTGACAGAATATGCGGCAGAACGGGCGCGTAAACAGATTTCAGGCTTGTTACGGCTGGATCAGCGTGATGTATGGCTTATCGAACAGGGAAAAGAAAAGAAAGTCCCCGTAGAATCGTTAAAACCAGGTGATCACATCGCAGTCCACCTCGGCGAAAAGATATGTGTTGACGGGCGTGTCGTAAGTGGCAATGCCGCGGTAAACCAGGCCTCCATTACCGGCGAATCGAATCCGGCAATCAAGCAGAAGGGCTCTTTCGTCTACGCGGGCAGTGTCATTGAAGCGGGAAGTCTGGTCATTCATGTAGAAAAGGTTGGCAATGATACATCCCTGGCCCAGATTATCCATCTCGTAGAAGAAGCTCAGACGAGACGTGCTCCGGTACAGAACTTTGCCGATAAGATGGCAAATATGCTGGTACCTATTTCATTTATCGGTGCGGCAATCGTCTATGGTGCGACCAAAGACTGGCAGCGTGTTTTGAACCTGTTGTTCATTGATTTTTCCTGCGGCCTGAAGCTTTCTACGGCTACGGCTATCTCTGCGGCTATTGGTGTGGCTGCCCGCAAGGGTATTCTGATCAAAGGCGGCAACTACATCGAAAATCTTGCTGATATCGATACCATTGTTCTCGATAAGACCGGCACCATTACGATGGGGGTTCCGCAGGTACAGCAGATTCAGACGGCACCTGGCGTCGATGAAAAAGAAATGATCCTGCTGGCTGCTTCAGCGGAAATGCATTCAGTTCATCCACTGGCTGTCGCCATCCAGAAATACGTCAAAAATCATAAATGGACGACGCCGTCCCATGATACATCGGAAACGATTGTGGCACGGGGAATGCGTGCCGTCGTGCCTGACTTTGAAACGTATAAAGGCGGCACGATTCTCGTCGGCAGCCGCCGTTTCATGAACGAAGAAGGTGTCACGGGTCTGCCGGAAGCTATGGGAAAGACCGTTGGCAAGAGCCTTCTCTATGTAGCACGTGATGGGGCGTTTATCGGTTTCATGGCCATTCAGGATCCGGTACGGCCAGCTATGAAGAAGACGCTGAATCAGATGCGCCGTCTTGGCATCGATGAAGTCGTTATGCTGACTGGCGATTCGAAAGAAGTGGCTGCTGAAGTAGCCCGCGATATGGATATTGATTCCTACCATGCAGAAATCCTGCCGGAAGACAAGGCAAATTATGTCATGAAGCTTCAGAAACGGGGGAACGTCATGATGGTCGGCGATGGGATTAATGATGCGCCGGCCCTTGCATTTGCTGATATCGGCGTCAGCCTGGGTGGCAATAAGACGGATATCGCTGCAGAATCGGCAGCCATTACTATCCGTTCGGAAGATCCGTCCAAATTGTATGATGCCCTGGTCATTGGCCGCAAAACGATGAAAATCATTAATCAGAACTTTACGGCGACCATTGTCGTCAACTCGGCAGCTATGCTGCTGGGGGCTCTGGGAAGGATTAGTCCGCTTTGGGCCGCTGTGATTCACAATACGGCTACACTCGCAGTCGTCATGAACAGTGTCCGCATCCTGGGTCCGGCACGAGGTGTGAAACGATTTTAATTTTCAAAGATATTAGAAATAGATTCATGATATAGTACGAAATAAAAAAGCGAAAGGTATCATATGTAACATATTGTTACGATATCTTTCGCTTTTTATTTATATTAATTATCAATTGTATTATCATTATTACATGATATGTTATGAAATTAAGCCTATATAAAGGAAATTATAGATAGATTGCTTAATAAATTTATGAAAATGAAAACAAGTATTGACAACCAGTACGTGATTTTATATACTATATATCGTAATGAATAATGTTATCAATAAAGAGAGGATGTGTGAGTATTATTTACGGAGCCTGAGAAGGGAAGCGATGTAAATGAGTGTTGTCATTGTAGGTGGAAATGATTGTATGGTTTGCCAGTACAAAAGTATTTGTAAAAAGTTTGATTATAAGGCAAAAGTATTTACCCAGGTACCAAGCGATTTCAAATCAAAAATCGGTTCGCCCGATTTGGTAGTACTGTTTACGAGTACCGTGTCCCATAGAATGGTACATTGTGCTGTGAAGGAAGCTCAGCGCAAGAACGTAGAAGTCGTTCGTTCCCATACGAGCAGTTCAAGCGCTTTAAAGTCTATATTACAGGCTCGTGCTGAGCGATGTGCATTGTAAATCTCCATTACAGGCCTGAACGGCATCCGCTGTCCGGGCCTGTAATATGGGCAATGGACAGTGGTAAAGGAGGTGTCAGATCATGAACATTGTCAAACTGGCGGATATGAAACCCGGTGTCAGCGGTGTAGTAGAAGCACTGAAAGGACATGGGAATATTCAGCATCGTCTCGTTGATATGGGCGTCGTCAAGGGATCCCATATCACAGTAGTAAAAGTTGCGCCTTTGGGCGACCCCGTTGAAGTCAAGGTCAAAGGGACCGCGCTGGCACTGAGAAAGAATGAAGCAGCTATGATCAGTGTAGCTGTCGGAGGAGGTCATTAGTAGTCATGGATAATGCAGGAACTATCAAGGTTGCCCTCGCCGGCAATCCGAACTGCGGAAAGACGACAATTTTTAATAATATTACTGGTGCAAAACAGCATGTCGGCAATTACCCCGGTGTTACGGTAGAAAAGAAGGAAGGCCGTTGCAATTATGACAATCATAGCCTTTTGTTCGTCGATCTTCCCGGTACGTACAGCTTGACAGCCCGTTCTCTGGATGAAGTCGTTGCAAGAAATGTTATTATTAATGAAAAACCGGACATCATCGTAAACGTCTTGGACGCTTCTAACCTGGAACGGAATCTGTATCTGGCAGCCCAAATCATTGAATTGGGGCGGCCTGTCGTCATCGGTCTGAACATGATGGATATTGCCGAACGCATGGGTGCCCAGATCGATTTGAAAAAACTGGGTGAACAGCTGGGAGCTACAGTGGTTCCTCTCGTAGGCAGTAAAAATAAAGGGACCCAGGAATTATTGCAAGCCGTCATGAATGTAGCCCAGAAAGAAGAAACGGTAAAGAACGCAAACGTCGATTACGGCCCCGACTTGGAACCAGCCATCACCAGCCTGGAAGATATGATCCAGAAGACAGGCATTATCCAGTATCCTGTACGCTGGCTGGCAATCAAACTTTTGGAAAATGACAGTGATGTCGTCAGCAAGGTAAAGGCCATCGATGGAACGGAAGGCATCCTGGCCATGGCCCATACGCTGCGGGATTCCCTGAAGAATAAAGTAGATCTGGAATTCTGCTTTGCTGAATACCGCCACCGTTTTGCTGTACAGGCCTATAATAATGCCGTTATTAAACCGGGTACGACGGACTCCCTGTCGGATAAAATCGATAGTGTCCTGACAAACCGCTTCCTGGGCATTCCTATTTTCCTCGGCCTCATGTGGCTCATGTTCGTTGTCGTCATCAATCTTGGCGCATATCCTCAGGACTGGCTGGATACAGGCTTTGGCATGCTCGGCGACTGGTGCAATGATGTGATTGAAGACGAACAGCTTCGTTCCCTCGTCGTTGATGGCGTCATCGGCGGTGTCGGTTCTGTACTTTCGTTTGTACCGCTTATTGTACTGTTGTATTTATTCATCAGTCTGCTGGAAGACACGGGATATATGGCCCGTGCAGCTTTCCTTATTGACCGGGCTATGCGTGCCCTGGGCCTCCATGGGAAATCGTTCATACCGATGATCCTTGGCTTTGGCTGCAACGTTCCTGGTATTATGGCCGCCCGTACACTGGACAATGAAAAAGACCGTCTGGTCACCATTATGGCCTGCCCCTTTATGAGCTGTGGTGCCCGCCTGCCTGTGTATACACTTTTGATTGCGGCTTTCTTCGGTGCTTCCGGCCACGGCGGTACGGTCCTCTTCGGCATATATCTGCTGGGGATTATCGTTTCCGTATGCGTCGCGCTGGTACTCCGCCATACAGCGTTTAAGGGTGAACAGGAACCGTTTGTCATGGAATTGCCGCCTTATCATATCCCGACGCTCAAAGGCGTTCTGACCCATATGTGGGAACGCACCGTATTGTACCTCAAAAAAGCCGGTACATTCATTCTTGGCGCTTCCATTCTGGTATGGTTCCTCACGGCCTATCCGATGGATGTAGAATACAGCCAGGATTACAATGCGGCCAAAGAAGCCGTAACGGCCCAGATGGAAGAAACTCAAGCCAGCATCCTGACCGGGTATGGCCTTTCTGACATAGAAGATAATGCTGAATTGAACGATATGTATGAAGCCATGGTAGCAGCAGCTGACGAAGCAGCCGATGAAGCCGACGAAGACGAAGCGGATACAGGTAACTCCCTGAATCCGGCTGCGGCTCTGAGTTCTGTTGAAGATCAGGTCAAGAATTCGGAAGAAGCAGAAAATACGCTGTTCATGGGTAAATACCCAGACAGCTTTGCCGATCTCCAGGAACAGAACCCGACTGTATTTGCACAGGCTCTGCCTTTGTTTGATGCCAAAGCAGAAGCCGATGATGCAACAGCCAAACTCGAAGACCAGCAGAATGCCGAAAAACTGGAACAGTCCTATGCGGCCCGCATCGGCCATTTCGTCGAACCGGTTATCCAGCCCCTTGGCTTTGACTGGAAAATCGGCGTAGGCCTCATTGCCTGCACGGCTGCCAAGGAAGTTATGGTTTCGACACTGGGTACGATTTACAGCGTCGGTGGTGATGATACGCATGAATCGGGCATCGTCGCTTACCTGAGAGACGACCCGGACTTCAATCCGGCCGTAGCCCTCTCATTGATGGTATTTTGCCTGCTGTACATGCCCTGCGTTGCAGCAATGGCCGTCATCAAACGTGAAACCGGTTCCTGGAAAATGCTCCTCGCCGTCGATGGCATGTGCCTCGTATTTGCTTATATTGGTGGTTTTATTACCTATCATCTGGCACTCTTTGCCGGACTGGGTGCATAATACGAATGCGATTCACCATTCTCGTTTTTGAAATTAACTATTGATTTTATAATGGGAATAATGATATACTTAGGGCGCCGGAAGGCGTCCTAAGTATATACCAGTATCACCGAATGAAACGATAGAGAAAGGTTGTGATCTTGTATGAGCATTGCAACGATTATTGTGGCACTTGTAGTATTGGCAGCTGCGTTTTACATCGGCCGTCATATCCGGGGGCTGTTCAAGGGAACGACCAGCTGCTGTGGCAGCAGTGGTTCCTGCAGTGGCAGCTGCCCGTCCTGCTGCTCCCATCCTGAAAAAACAAGTTGGGAAAAGAAATAAGAATTGCATTTTCAGGTATTCTGAGAACATTTTCTCAAAATAGAACCGTAAAAAATCAGGAGTTCGTTTATTATAAGCGGCTCCTGATTTTTTTGTCCTGCAGATGACAAGAGGCACAATATGGGGTATAATCTAGATTGTTGAATATTATTATTAGTACAAGGAGTGTCCGTATGAAAATCAGTGCTGAAGAAATAAAGAAAATCGCACTGCTTTCCCGTCTTAATATCGAAGACGATCAGATTGAAGAAGTCGGGAAACAGCTGAATGACATTTTGGCTTATATGGACCTGTTAAATCAGGTTGATATCACGGATGTAGCGCCTACGGCTCACGCTGTATCTATGCGCAATGTCATGCGCGACGATGTGCCCCAGCCGTCCTTATCCAATGAAAAAGCGCTTTCTAATGCGCCGGAACCGGAAAATGGCTATTTTAAAGTTCCCAAAGTCATTCAGGATTGAGGAGGGATATTGTGGAAGCATTAACCATACATGCACTGCATGATAAACTCGTAAATAAAGAAATATCTGCTGTGGAGCTGACAGAAAAGTTTATTGCCCGTAAAGACACGGTGGAACCGGATATCAAAGCCTTTTTATCTGACAACCGGAAAAATGCACTGGAAGCAGCCGCCGCAGTCGATAAGAAAATCGCTGCCGGGGAAGCTATTGCGGATATGGCCGGTGTACCGGGAGCTATTAAGGATGTCATCTGCGTTGCCGGACAAAACACGACCTGTGGCTCGAAAATTCTGGAACATTTTAAATCGCCCTATAATGCGACGGTCATTGAAAAACTGAATGCCCTCGATTATATCAGCCTTGGCAAGACCAATATGGATGAATTTGCCATGGGCAGTTCAACGGAAAATTCGGCTTATCAGATTACCCATAATCCCTGGAATCTGGATTATGTACCAGGCGGATCATCCGGCGGTTCGGCCGCTGCCGTAGCAGCTGGGGAAGCCGTCTGGTCACTTGGTTCGGATACGGGCGGATCGATTCGTCAGCCTGCTGCCTACTGTGGCCTCGTTGGCCTCAAACCGACGTATGGTCTCGTTTCCCGTTATGGTCTGGTCGCTTACGGTTCGTCTCTTGACCAGATTGGGCCATTTACCAATGACGTAGAAGACTGCGCCATCGTCCTCAATGCCATTGCAGGGCACGATGCGAAGGACTCGACGTCTATCCCACAGGAAAAGAAAGATTATAAAAAAGCACTGATCAATGATGTCAAAGGCATGAAAATCGGCGTTCCGGAAGAATTCTTTGTAGAAGGCCTGGATGACCAGTGCCGCAAAGCCCTGGAAGAAGCCATTGATACCTATAAGAAGCTCGGTGCTGAAATTGTGCCGGTCAAAATGCCGCATATGAAATATGGTCTGGCTGCCTACTATATCATCGCTCCGGCAGAAGCCAGTTCCAATCTGGCACGGTACGACGGTGTTGGATTCGGATTCCGGGCAGATGGCACGGACATTGTCGATATGTACCGCAAGACCCGTACCGAAGGGTTTGGACCGGAAGTAAAACGCCGCATTATGCTGGGGACGTATGTCCTCAGTTCCGGTTACTATGATGCGTATTATCTGCGGGCTATGAAAGTACGTACTCTGGTAAAACAGGATTTCGACAATGCCCTTCGCACCTGTGATGTCCTGCTTACGCCGACCGCGCCGGATACGGCATTTAAAATCGGTCAGAATGACAATAATCCCCTGGCCATGTATTTAGGCGATGTCTGCACAGTTACACTGAATCTGGCCGGCCTTCCGGGTATCAGCATTCCCTGTGGCTTCAAGAACGGTCTTCCCATTGGCATGCAGCTCATTGGCAAGGCTCTTGATGAAGAAACACTGCTGCGCGTTGCCTATACATTTGAACAAAACCGCACGGACCTGAAGAAGCCGCTGCCCATGGGGGAGGTTGAACTCTGATGAAATATGAATCCGTTATCGGCCTGGAAGTCCATGTCGAACTGAAAACAAAAACAAAAATTTTCTGCGGCTGCTCCACTGAATTCGGTGCCCAGCCCAATACGCACGTATGCCCGGTCTGCCTGGGCCTTCCGGGAAGCATGCCTGTTCTCAATAAGGAAGTTCTCCATTATGCCGTAAAGGCCGGATTGGCACTTCACTGCGATATCCTGCCGTTCAGCAAATTCGACCGTAAGAATTATTACTATCCCGATTTGCCAAAGAATTTCCAGACATCCCAGTATGATCTGCCTATCTGCCTCAATGGCTATATCGATATCGAAGTCGGGGGCAAGACACGCCGCGTTCATCTGACCCGTATCCATATGGAAGAAGATGCAGGTAAACTGGTCCATAGCGGCGCTTCTATCGACACATCGGATACGACCTTCGTCGATTACAACCGTACCGGCGTGCCCCTGCTGGAAATCGTATCCGAACCGGATCTGCGCAGTGGGGAAGAAGCCCGGGCTTATCTGGAAAAACTCCGTTCTATCATGCAGTATCTCGGCGTATCTGACTGCCGTATGGAAGAAGGCAGCATGCGCTGTGATGCCAACATTTCCGTACGCCCCGTCGGCAGTGATAAACTGGGGACGAAGACGGAAATTAAAAATATCAATTCCTTCAGTGGTGTCCAAAAGGGGATTGAATACGAAGCGGTCCGTCAGGCCCAGATTCTCGATGAAGGAGGCACAATCCAGCAGGCGACCCGCGGCTGGGAAGAAGCCAAGGGTATTACGGTCCTGCAGCGTGTCAAAGAAGGCGATGCCGATTACCGTTATTTCCCGGAACCGGATCTGATTCCTATCGAAGTATCGAAGGAATATATTGAAAAAGTACGGGCTGAATTACCGGAAATGCCGGACGCACGGCGCCAGCGCTTCCAGGATGAACTGGGACTTCCCGAATACGATGCCAATCTCCTGACACTGGAAAAACAGACAGCCGACTATTTTGAAGATGTCGTCAAAGAAGGAATCGACGCCAAGACGGCTTCCAACTGGATGCTCGGCGAGTTTGCCAAAAAACTCAATGAAGAAGGCGTAACGGCCGATCAGGCTCCGGTCCGTCCGGCGGCGCTGGCAGGTCTCCTCAAACTCATTGCCAAAGGTACGATTTCCGGTAAGATTGCCAAGAAAGTCCTGCCGGAAATGTGGTCCAGCGGCAAGTCTGCCGACGATGTCGTCAAAGAACAGGGCTTGGTACAGATTACCGATACTGGTGCTATTGAAGAAATCGTCAAATCGGTCATTGCGGCCAATCCGCAGTCTGTCGCCGATTATAAAGCAGGTAAGAAGAAAGCTATCGGCTTCCTCGTCGGACAGGTCATGAAACAGACTAAGGGGCGGGCTAACCCGGGAGTTGTCAACCAGCTGCTCACGAAAAATCTGGAATAAGAAGCAGCGTTCATAGTACATACAATAAAGGACCATGCATGAAGTCTTCGGCTATCATGCATGGTCCTTTGCCTTATGTTTCGTCTGTTATGACGATTATCTCAGGGCTGTCCAGAATCACTTTTTTTTCGTTTTTTTCGGAAGAAATCTTTGAGGAGTGCGGCGCATTCATCGGCGCGGACGCCGGCTGTAATGGAAGCCCGGTGATTGAGAAGCGGGCTGTCTGCCAGCTGGAACAGGGACCGTACGGCACCTGCCTTAGGGTCGGCGCAGCCGTAGACTACCCGGTCCAGACGGCTGTTGACGATGGCTCCGGCGCACATGGGACAGGGCTCACAGGTGACATAGAGCGTACAGCCCGATAAGCGCCACCGGCCGAGGGCGCGGCAGGCTTTTTCGATAGCCAGCAGTTCTGCATGGGCGGTGGCACAGGGCAGGCTTTCCCGCAGATTGTAGGCCCGGGCAATAGCTTTCTTCTGATAAATAATGACGGCGCCAATCGGGATTTCACCGACGGCATAGGCTGTTTTGGCTTCTTCCAGGGCTTTCCCCATATAAAATTCATCTTTTGTCATAATGATATCCTTGATTCTTTTTTGCATTCATGGTAGGTTACTATCAGATACACTGATTTTATTGTACAGGATGGTGGAATATAATGCAATCACTCTGGTGGCAGCTTTTCGATATTCTGGGGACCGTGGCCTTTGCCCTGTCGGGTGCACTGGTTGCCGTTTTGCGGCGCATGGACATATTTGGTATTTTCGTACTGGCCGCAGCGACTGCTGTCGGTGGCGGAATCGTACGTGACCTCATACTGGGACGCATTCCCCCGGCTTTTTTCCAGAATAGTATGTATTTCTGGCTGATCATTGCGACTATGGGAGTAACTATCTTTTTCCTGCGCTATATGGATACGCACCGCCGTCACCGCCTCATGCATGCATCTATCAACCTGTACCTTTTCTGTGATGCCATTGGACTCGGTTCGTTTACTGTCACGGGGACATTGCTGGGCTGTTATATGTTTCCCCATTATTGGGTTTTGTGCATTTCTCTGGGGCT
Source organism: Megasphaera sp. UBA4233 (assembly GCF_002395615.1). Taxonomy (NCBI): domain Bacteria; kingdom Bacillati; phylum Bacillota; class Negativicutes; order Veillonellales; family Veillonellaceae; genus Megasphaera; species Megasphaera sp. UBA4233. The sequence continues at coordinate 47,236 of NZ_DGXL01000020.1, forward strand.
GATTACGGCTGTCGGTGGTGGTATCATCCGTGATGTTCTGGCAGGCCGCATCCCGGCAACGCTGATTCAGGATGTCTATGCTACGGCTTCGTTTATCGGTGCCGTCGTCCTCTATGTCCTGTATATCCCCCTGGGCCAGGCAGCTGATGTGGCATCCATTATTTGTTTTGCTGTGACCGTTGGCGTCCGCCTCCTGGCCATCCGCTATCACTGGAATCTGCCAAGAGTCAAGCGGCGCAAGAGAGGACAGCGTTTTTGAAAGCATTTGCATGGCAGATGGTAAATCTGGTATAATAAACTGATAATTTTTTCTATTTCTGTGTATGTCAGAGGTGATAGTGTTGAATGGTTTTCGTAAGGTCTTAGGAGCTGTCGTCGTATCTTTGTGTTTGTGTTCAGGCCCGGCAGCGTTGGCCAAAACGATTTTATACGTGCCGCAGGACAACCGTCCCGTTGACTTTGCCTATACGGTCAGTACGGCAGAAGATGCCGGATATACGGTGATAACTCCGCCAGACCGGTATTTATCGGGGTCTAATTTCCAGGGTTCTCCCGATAAGCTTATGGAATGGGTAGAAGAAAATGCCGGCAAAGCCGATGCTATGGTACTGTCGGTGGATTCCCTGGTCTATGGGGGACTTGTCGATTCGCGCAAACATAACCTTTCTATGGATACTCTGCTGGCCCGTCTGGAAAAGGTAGAAAACCTGCACAGCAAGTTTGGCAAAGTGCCGATTTATGCTTTCAGTACAGTCATGCGCAGTCCCTGGGCCGGTGGCAAGGGCGTCGAACCGGATTACTATCTCAAATCCGGCAGTGACATTTATGAGCTGGCATCACTCCAGGCAAAGATGGATGAAGAAGGATTGACTCCGCAGGAACGGAATGACTGGTTCAGCATCATGCGCCGCGTCCCGGCCGAATATCTGCAGGACTGGTTCAGCCGCCGTAAGAAGAATATGGCCATCAACTATCGCCTCATTAGTGATGCTCGAAAAGGCATCTTTACCTATTACAGTCTCGGTCATGATGATAATTCTGTCCGTACCCAGTCGTCACTGGAATCGAAATATCTTGAACAAGCAGGAGCCGATATCCCGAAGACCAGTTTCGGGTCGTTCCCGGGAGCTGATCAGCTGGGGTTGCTGCTCATTACGCGGGCTAATAATGATTTTAATAATTATCATCCTAAAGTAACGGTCATCTATCCTCTCGGCGGGGGAGAAAAGACTGTGCCGAGTTACGACGGACAAGCTATAGGGAAGACGATTGCCGAACATATTGAAGCTATCGGCGGTACGATAACGGACAAGGAAAAGCCGGACCTGCTGCTGGCCGTCAATACGCCTCTTACGACATCGACGCGTGAATCGGGGAATTTTGAAAATTTCCCCATCATGCTGGACTCGACGCGGACATTCCTCACACAGATAGAAAAGGCTATGGCCCAGAATATACCAGTCAGCCTCGTCGATATGGCCTTTTCCAACGGGTCAGATAATACGCTGATATATGGTTTATATAAGGATAAGATGATGTATCAGCTGGCGGCATATAATGGATGGAATACAGCCAGCAATTCTGTCGGATATGGTATATCTCAGGGGATTCTGGCCCGGTATATGTCTCCCGATGCCCATCAGCGCATGCTGACGACCCAGTATCTGGACAACTGGGCGTATCAGGCCAATGTCCGGGATTATATTTACCGGATACAGCAGAAGGTAGAGGCCAATACAGAGCAGAAGTATTATCCGACGGTGATGAGCGAAATGCAGAGCCGTACGAAAGAACAGCTCCAGCGGTATGCCCAGACATATCTGGGCATCGATCCCCGTACTGTCAATGTCACATTCCCGTGGAACCGGCTGTTTGAAGTCTACGTCGATGTTCATTCTCAGCCGGATGTAAGTCTGGAAAGTGATGTCCGGCAGGGACTGCGCCAGAAAGAACTGGACCGTCTGGCGGCCCAGCAGGAAGCAGCCCGCAAGGCTTTGGAAGCAGAAAAACAGAAAACGGTTAAAGATAAAAATGCCAAGATAGATCCGAAAGTAAAAGAAGAACTGGAACAGGCTGAACAGGCTGCGCGGGAACAGTACGAAGCAGAGTTGCAATCTCAACAGCTGGCCCGGGAAGAAGAACAGGCCCAGAAAAACCGGACCTGGGTTCCCAAAGACTAGGACAGAAGAAGGTAGTTTACAGATTGTAGTTTTTGGAAAAACGGGTGCAGAAGGGACAATATGAACCAGCAAAAAGCCCATGGATGTGTACGATGAAAGGTGTACATATCTATGGGCTTTTTGCTGGCTTTGTTAAGTTCGTACGATGGGGATGACTTTCGTTTTTTCGGTCTTGCAGATAGCGTTGCCATTAGTCGCATTTGTAATGGCCTGGATTGCCGGACCGGCCTGCTCTTCCGGAATTTCCAGAGTAAATGTGACGTCAGAGGCAAAGGAACGGTCTGCGATGCGCACGGCATACGATGGGACCAGACGTTCTATGACGCTCACAAAGGAATAGGGGAAGGAAACGTTTACGACCTGATAAGGGAGATAGTCGGCAATTTCCGCTGCTTCCAGACCGAGGGTTACACAATGGCTGTAAGCCCGTATGAGGCCGCTGGCACCGAGCTTGATGCCGCCGAAATAGCGGGTGACGACAACAACGGTGTTGGTGATGCTGTTTTTTTTCAGTACTTCCAGCATCGGGCGGCCAGCTGTTCCCGACGGTTCTCCGTCGTCATTGGATTTCTGGATGGCGCCGTCAGGACCAATCTGATAAGCATAACAATTGTGCCGGGCATCCCAGAATTCCTTGCGCCGGGCTTCGATGAAAGCAGATGCTTCCTCTTCGCAGGTCACTTCTCTGAGATGGATGAGAAAACGGGATTTTTTTATGGTATATTCTGTTTCGGCACTGCCATAAACGGACGTAATATGCGGACTGGTCATAATCGAATTTCCTCGCAAATTATAAATGTGTATAAAAAAGCCGCCGGAATCCGGCGGCCTTAGTTTCATTGGTGGGAATAGTTGAATTCGAATCAACGACCTTCACGATGTCAACGTGACGCTCTAACCAACTGAGCTATACCCCCATGCGACTTGTTTAGTATACTCAATTTCACACGTATTGTCAAGTATATTTGAAGAAAAAATAAATTTTTTTTTTCAAGGATACTTACAGTCTGTACACGGCAAATCCTGCGGCTATGGCAGTGAGAAAACGTGTTGGCAGAGGTATCCTATCAGTAGTATAATATGTCTATCGTGCTGGAAAGGGGGAGGAAAAATGGCCCGCATTGTATTGGTTACAGGAGGCGCCCGCAGTGGCAAGAGTCAGTTTGCCGAGCAATATCTGGAGGCGTGTCCCGGACGGCATGGGTATATTGCAACGGCCCGGGTCCTGGATGATGAAATGGCAGACCGGGTGGCCCGTCACCGCAGCCGTCGTCCGGCGTCGTGGCAGACCTTTGAAGTACCGTCTGGACTGGGAAATCAGATTGACCATATTTTACAGCAGACTGATAACATCCTGCTTGATTGTCTGACCCTGTATTTTTCTAATTTCCTGCTGCAGCGTGACGGAGATGCTTTCTCCCATATCCTGAAAGAAGCAGAGAACGAATGGGACGGGGTGCTGCGAGCCGTGCGTCAGAGCAGGGATGGTGTCTTCGTCGTTGTTACCAATGAACTGGGATCGGGCATCGTCCCCATGGCAAAAGTGAGCCGCCAGTACCGTGATCTCATCGGTTTCCTGAATCAGCATACCGCTGCGGAAGCAGATGAGGTGTATCTGAGTGTATGTGGCATTACTATGGAAATTAAAAGCCGGCAGGTCCATCTTCCATTGCGGGAGGAACGGCCATGACGAGTTTTCTCATTGCCCTCCAGTTCCTGACGCGGATACAGTTGGCCCGGCATCTGACCTGGACGAATGAGGCCTTTGGCGCGTCACTGCGATGCTTTCCGCTGGTGGGAGGCTGTATCGGCCTGTTCCTGTGCCTGTGCTGGTTTGCTGCAGGTCTGGCCCTGACCGGGTTCTACCGGGCTGTGTGTGTCATTATTGCCTGGTTCCTGATTACGGGAGGCCTTCACGCCGACGGATTCATGGACACGGCTGATGGCCTGTTTTCCGGACGCAGCCGGGAACGGATGCTGGAAATCCTGAAAGACAGCCGGGTCGGATCCAATGGCGTCATGGCTTTCTTTTTTCTGGCATTGCTGAAAATTTGCTTTCTGGCAAACATTGAAGGACCGGCAGTCTATGCGGCCCTCCTCGGTATCCCAGTGGCAGCACGCTATGGCACGCTCGTGAGCGTGCTGGAATTCCCCTATGCCCGTCCGGAGGGGTTGGGAAAGGCCTTTGCCGCCTATGCACCGCCGCGTACCCTGGCTTTGGGATTTCTGGCAGCTCTGCCGCCAGTTCTCATGGGAGGTTTTTTGTACCTGACTCTCTTAGGGACAGCTATAGCGGCCAGCCTGATACTCAATACCTACATCGTGCAGCATCTCGGCGGCGTCACGGGAGATACGTATGGCGCCGTTACCGAAAGCAGCGAATTGTTGTTACTTGGCCTCTGTGCCGCTATATATTAACCATTTTCTCCAGAATCTCCCGCTTCTATCAGCAGGAAAGGATTCATCATAGATTACAGGAAAGGACCGAATGTACATGATCAAGCTTTATCTCGTTCGTCATGGTGAAACCGATGGTAATTCCCAACAGTGGTTCCAGGGCGCATCAGACGTACCGCTCAATGCCACAGGGATAGAACAGGCCCGGCGCCTGAGCCGCTTTATGAAGGATATTCATTTTGATGCCATCTATACCAGCACGCTGTCGCGGGCTTATACGACAGCCCAAATCATTGCAGAGCCACACCAGCTGCCGGTACAGCAATATCCGGAACTGAGGGAAATCAGTTTTGGTGTATGGGAACGCCATACCTATGATGAAATCACCAAACAATGGCCGGGAGAAATTGAAGCTTTTTATGCATCTGAAGGTAAAATGCGGGCCCGGGGCGGTGAATCGTTCCTCGAAGTGCGGGACCGTATTACGGCCAAGACGAAAGAGTTACTTAGTAACCATGCAGACGGGGATTCCGTTATGATTGTCTCACATGGTGCAGCTATCCGCTGTTTGTTGTTTGGCCTGCTGGAACTGGATTTCCGCAAGCTCTGGTGTTTTCAGCAGTATAATACGGCTTTTACGATTATTGAATATTATGGCAGCCGCAGTGTCATGACTCTCATGAATTGTACCCAGCATCTGGAAGGGATGAAAGGGTATGAACCACAATGGTATGGGCGGCAGCATAATGTCATGTAGGAGAAGGTCATGGCAAATACGATACGTCTTGATAAATTACTGGGCCATACGGGATGGGGAACCAGAAAAGAAATAAAGGAACTGTGCCGGTCTGGCGCCGTAGCCGTAAATGGTATGTCCTGCAGAGACAGCAGCCAGAAGGTCCAGCCGGGCCGTGATGCGGTAACGGTCAAGGGACAGGCTGTATCTTACGAAGAATTTTACTATCTCATGCTCTATAAGCCAGAAGGTGTCCTGTCGGCGACAGAAGATCCCCGTGCACAGACGGTCATCGACCTGCTGCCCCAGCAGTTTTCTGGTGCCGGCCTGTTTCCCGTCGGGCGTCTGGACAAAGACACGACGGGGCTGCTGCTTCTTACCAATGATGGACAGTGGGCTCATCGCATCACATCTCCCAAAAAGCATGTTCCTAAAGTATATATAGCCCGCGTAGCCGGATGTATCCCTGAAGATATAGGGGAACGCTTCGCCGCAGGACTGGTCCTGGACGATGGATTAGTCTGTCTGCCGGCAAAAGCGGTCCGGTCGGGAGAACAGGAGTTGACCATCACTGTGCAGGAGGGAAAATTTCATCAGGTCAAACGTATGTGTGCTGCTGTAGGACTTACAGTAGAAGCATTGCATCGTATGCGCATCGGTAAAGTCATTCTCGACAGGGCATTGACGCCCGGTGCATGGCGTCCTCTAACGGAAACAGAGCGGGAAGCTGTATTCGCATCGTCCGGAACGGATTGAGTGAGAATTTTTCCTTTTCAACGTCTCTGTTATATGATATGATAAGGTGTAGACTGAAAAAATCAGGTGATAGCATGATTGGAGAAAGAATAGACCGGCTGCGCCAGTTCCTCCGTGAACACGTGGCAGACGGCGTCATTATTATGCAGCCAGAAAATCTTCGCTACTTCAGCGGCTTTACCGGCGGGGAGGGAGCACTTGTCGTGACTGGCGCGACAGCCGTTCTCTGGACTGACTCGCGTTATACGGAACAGGCTGCTGGTCAGTCTGGTACCTGGTATACCATTGGCAACCATCAGGGCCGGCTGGCAGAATGCATAGCCCGGAGCTTGCGCGAAGGCGGTGCCCAGGCTGTTGTATATGAAAGCAATTTCCTGACTCATATGATGTTTGAACAGATTGCAGACCAGACAGAATGTGGTTTTGAGGGGTATAACCTCAACGTCCTGCGCGCTGTCAAGGAACCGTTCGAACTGACGGCTACGCGGAAAGCCAGTGCCATTGCCGATCAGGCGTTTGCCGATCTTCTGCCGTACATCAAACCGGGAGTGACAGAAAAAGAACTGGCAGCCCGGCTGGAAAGCAATATGCTCCTTTCCGGGTCAGAAGAAAAATCGTTTACGACCATAGTCGCATCCGGTGTCCGCTCGTCTATGCCCCATGGCACGGCTAGTCCCAAGGTCATCGAAAAAGGAGATTTTGTCACTTTCGACTTTGGAGCAGTCTGGGAAGGGTATCATTCCGATATTACGAGGACCGTCGTTGTCGGTAACGCAAGCCGGGAACAGCGTGATTTCTACAATATGATCCTGGAAGCACAGAAAGAAGGCGTTGCCGCTGTCCGGGCCGGTGTCAGCCGGAAAGATGTCGATTTCATCGTCCGCAATTATTTTGCTGCCCGTCATGTATCACAGTATTTCACCCACTCCCTGGGGCATGGGACAGGGCTGGAAATTCATGAAGAACCGGTCTTGTCACCGCGCAGTACGGGTGTCCTGAAAGAAAATATGATAGTCACGGTAGAACCGGGGCTGTACATAGAAGGCAAATACGGGGTCCGCATCGAAGATTCCGTTGCCGTGACAGCCAATGGCTGTGAAATCTTAACCAAAACGCCAAAAGATTTGATGGAGTTATAGTAGGAGGAGTTAACAGATGATTACAAGTAATGATTTCAGACCAGGTGTAACGATTGAAATTGATGGCCAGGTATGGCAGGTTGTTGAATTCCAGCATGTAAAACCCGGCAAGGGCGCTGCTTTTGTCCGTGCTAAAATCAAAAACCTGGAAACCGGTTCTGTCGTTGAACGTACGTGGAATGCCGGTGAAAAAGTACAGGAAGGCCATGTAGACCGCCGTCAGATGCAGTACCTTTATGAAAACGAAGGCATGTACTGTTTCATGGATAATGAAACATACGAACAGCTTGAACTGAATAAAGATAGCCTCGGTGATGCTGTTAATTTCCTGAAAGAAGAAATGAACGTTTCTGTCATGATGTTCAAAGGAAAAGTCATTGGTATTGATCTTCCGGCTGCCGTCGAACTGAAGGTCATCCAGACAGATCCGGGCCTGCGTGGTGATACAGCTACAGGTGGCAGCAAACCGGCTACCCTTGAAACCGGCTATGTCGTCAAAGTACCTCTCTTCATCAACGAAGGCGAAGTTCTCCAGATCGATACCCGTACAGGGAACTATATCGGCAGAGCATAAGTTGTCATGGCAAGGGGCTGTCGTGAGAAGTGAAAGGCTTCTTGCGCCAGCCTCTTTTTTGTAGTCAGGTGACGCGTATGGAAACGACGAATCAAAATGACCTGGGCAGTATTCATATCAATGATAAAGCTATCTCATCCATTGCTGCCAGGACGGCGGCCCTCGTGCCCCACGTCCATGCCCTGGATGCGACGCTGGCTGAATCGGCGGCCCGCCGCCTTGGGAGGGGCAGTCTGTCCCAGGGAGCCGTAACCCGTATCAGCGGCAATGTGGCAGAAATCACACTGCGGCTGATCGTGGAAAGCGGATACCGTATCCCCGATATAGCCCTCAAGGTGCAAAAAGCGGTCAAAGATGCGGTAGAACGCGATACGGGCTGCCAGGTCGACGCCGTCCATATTCTGGTTGCAGGTATCGTCTTCCCGGAAGATAAGGAGGCAGGGCAATGACTGGCGAAACAAAAGACATTGAATTTTTCGTCAACGATTCCGTATATGTCCAGGTCGTGTCATTGGCACTGCAAGAATTTTCTGACCTGATTCCTGCCAAAGGCCGAAATGTGAATGTGCACCAGCAGGAAGGAACGCTGATTGCTGATATCCACGTCTATGGATACTACGGCGATAATTTGTGTGTACTGGCCAGGACTGTCCAGGAGCATGTGGCGGCAGCGCTGCAGGAAATGGCAGACCCGCAGACTCTGGAAGTCCATGTGACAGTCGATGATGTTGTATTGAAGGAACAGTCCTGATAGGAGGTCCGCGTGAGCAGACATAGAGCACGCCAGAAGGCGTTAGAAATATTATTTTCCAGAGAATTCCATGGAAAAGATGACATTCAGTATCAAGAAGATGAAATCCTGAATTCTGTAAATGGAACAGATGATGAAGATACGCCGGTCGTACAGGATGAAGAAAATTATTGTGATTACCTGGTTACGACGACGACCGAGCATATGAATGAATTTGACCAGATTATCCAGTCTCTGGCAAAAGGGTGGGATGTATCCCAGATGAACCGGGCGGATAAGAACGTCATGCGTATGGCGTTATGTGAACTGCTGTACCCGAAAGATGTGGATATGGCCGATGCGGTCATCCTCAACGAAGCCATTGAGCTGGCCAAAGAATTCAGTGGCCATAAGTCGTCCCGGTTCGTCAATGGCATTTTAGGGACGTACGTGCGTCAAAGGAAGTAAGAGGATATGAATCTCTATCTGGGAATCGACACAAGCTGCTACACTACATCGGTATGCCTTCTCGGAGAAGATGGCCGTGTCGTACAGGATGAACGGCGTATCCTGACTGTACCCAGCGGTGGCCGCGGAATCTCCCAGTCTCAAATGGTCTATCAGCATACGCGGAATTTGCCGGAACTTATGGAACGGCTCCGTCCGGCACTGAAAGGCAGGCGGATCGGGGCCATCGGGGTGACTCATCAGCCACGGCGCAGAGAAGACAGCTATATGCCGGCATTTCTGGCCGGATGGGGCTGTGCACGCAGTCTGTCAGCTATGCTTCAGGTGCCGTTATACTGCATCAGTCATCAGGAAAATCACCTCCTGGCAGCCCTGAGACCATTGGGAACGGTACCGGCGGATCCGTTTACGGGCCTTCATTTATCTGGCGGGACGACGGACCTTCTGCATGCCGTTGCCGATGAGGAGGGACTGTCCATTTCCCGCATTGGCGGAACGAGCGACATCAGTGCCGGACAGTTTATCGACCGCGTTGGTGTCGCCCTGGGATTTCCTTTCCCCGCAGGCGTGCATCTCGATGCCATGGCCCGGAAGGGAGATATGGACATCAAAGGGAGCCGCGTCTTTTGCCGCGATGGGGAAATCAGCTATTCCGGCCCGGAATCGCAAGCCCAGCGCCAGATAGCCGGTGGCACGGCCGATAGCTGTGCCATGAGCTGCTGGACGCTGAAGACCGTTTGGAACGGCCTTCAGGAACTGCTCGATGCAGGACTTGCCGGTGGCATGGATAAACTGGTTGCCGTAGGCGGCGTCATGAGCAATGGATTCCTCCGCAGCCAGCTGCTGCGTTATGCCGGCCGGCACCATGTCCAGGTCATCCTGGCCCCCGACGGATACAGCGCCGACAATGCCTCTGGTGCCGCATTCTGGTCACTTTGGAAGGAGAGGGGCCATTTATGAAATATGCATCGGTAACAGAGGTCGTACGGCGCATTAAAGATGATCTGCAGAGCGATTACCGCCTGCAGAACATTGCCATGGAAGGCAGTATCATCGGCCTGAAGCGGGCGTCGAACGGCCATTATTATATGAATCTCCATGACGAAACGTGTTCTATCCGGGCCATTTTGTTCCGCAGTCGCGTAGGCCATTCTATGGATGGCGTGCGTGAAGGGGACCAGGTCGTAGTTATAGGGTCTATCAATGTCTATGAAAAAGGCGGCACTGTGTCCTTTATTATTGAAAAACTCTTTGCCCGTGGCGTAGGTACGTTGCAACAACAATATGAAAAGATCAAGAAAGAGTTATATGAGAAAGGATATTTTGCACCAGAGCACAAAAAAAATATCCCCCGGTTTCCCTGGACTGTCGGTGTCCTTACGTCGGCGACGGGGGCCGTCCTGCACGATATCCATAAAATAGCAGCTGAACGCAATCCCTACGTGGAGATTCGCTTGTTTCCTGTTCCCGTGCAGGGGGCAGGTGCCGAAACGGTCATTGCCAGGACTCTGGAAAAGGCCGGTAAGGATCGGAACCTCGACGTGCTCATTCTGGCCCGCGGCGGCGGTTCCATGGAAGACTTGTGGTGCTTTAATAGCCCGCAGGTCGTACAGGCCATCTATGACGCTCAGGTACCGGTCATTACGGCTATCGGTCATGAGACCGATACGACACTGGCCGACTACGCTGCGGATGTGCGGGCTGCGACACCGACCCATGCGGCCGAACTGGCATTTCCCGACTTTGAAGAAATCCAGATGGACTTGGCAGCTATGGCAGACCAGGCGTATCAGTCTGTCATTCTGCGCCTCGATCGTCTGGAACGGGAATTGGGGCGGACCGTAGCAGCGCTGCAGACCCGCCGCTATGATGCATTCCTTTCTATGAAGGATGAATCTGTATCCCAGCTGGTCCGTCTGGCCCGGCAGCATCTGGACCTGAAACTGACACGGGAAGCGGGGCGCCTGCAGGCTCTGAAAGCATCGCTCAGCGCTATGAATCCGGCCCTTCTGGTACGAAAAGGGTATGGGCAGCTGGAGCAGGGCGGTCATGTCCTCAAGGATATCCGCTCACTTGAGCAGAATCAGCTCTTGACGATACAACTCCTGGAAGGAACAATTTTAACGGAAATAAAAGAGGTAACAATCCATGGCAGCGACAAACGCAAAACTAAAAAACTTTGAATCGAATTATGCGACACTGGAAAAACTGGTGCAGGATTTGGAATCACCGGATCTGACGCTGGCCCAGTCACTGGACTTGTTTGAAAAAGCTATCAAAGTATCCCAGTCCTGCGAAAGCGCGCTGGAATATGCCCGGCAGCGGGCCCAAGTCCTGGCAGATATGCAGAAAGGGCCGGATACAGATACGCTGACAGAGGAGGGAACGCTCGATTTATGACGATACAGGAGTATTTACAGGATAAAAAACAAATGGTCGATCAGCGTCTGGCAACACTGCTTCAGACGGATGTACCCCAGTTTTCCCGTTTATATGAATCCATGAATTACAGCCTCCTTGCCGGGGGCAAACGGCTGCGTCCCGTTTTATTCCTGGCGACGCTGGAAGCATTGGGAAAGAATCCGGCAGAGTATCTCGATGTGGCCTGTGCTCTCGAATGCGTCCATACGTATTCTCTAATCCACGACGACCTGCCCTGCATGGATAATGACGACCTGCGACGGGGCAAACCGACGAATCACGTCGTATATGGGGCGGGCCTGGCAACTCTGGCCGGGGACGGGCTTCTGACTTTTGCCTTTGAACTCATGGCACGCCAGACCCGGCTTGATGCAGATAAGCTGCGCCAGTGCATCGCTGTCTTTGCCAGAGCAGCCGGACCGGCCGGGATGGTCGGCGGTCAGGCCTTTGACCTGGAAAGCGAAGGAAATAAGTCTATTGGCCTTAAAGGACTGCAGCTTCTGCACCGGATGAAAACGGGCGTTATTTTTGAAGCCGCCATTGATCTGGCGGCCATTCTGGGTGACGCGACGGAAGAACAACGGCGCATTTTCGATGCCTATGCCCTTCATATGGGACTGACATTCCAGATTACCGATGATATACTGGATTTCACAGGTGATGAAAAAACACTGGGCAAGCCGGTCGGCAGTGATGTCAGAAACAATAAGGCAACGTATGTTACGATTTTCTCTCTGCCGGAAGCCCGGCGCATGGCAGAACAGGCTGCTGCCAAAGCCGTCGGAGCCATACAGCCGCTGGGGGATGGCGCCTGGTTCCTGCGCGATCTGGTAACGTATATGCTGACACGGGTCAGCTGAGGAGGCGGGAGCATGCAGCATAAGGAACGACTGGATGTCCTGCTCGTAGAACGGGGCTTGTCGGAAAGCAGAGAAAAAGCGAAAGCGACCATAATGGCCGGCCTGGTATTCGTCGATGGTCAGCGTCTGGATAAGGCCGGGACCAAACTGTCTCCCGATGTAGACATAGTGGTCAAAGGAAATCCCATCCCCTATGTCGGCCGGGGCGGATTGAAATTGGAAAAAGCCATGGCTGTGTTCCCGATTGACCTTGCCGGCGTGACGATGATGGATATCGGTGCCTCGACAGGCGGTTTTACCGATTGTGCTCTCCAGAATGGCGCTGCCCGCGTCTACGCCGTCGATGTGGGCTATGGCCAGCTGGCGTGGAAGCTGCGTACCGATGACCGGGTCATCAATATGGAACGGACCAATATCCGCAATGTGACCGTTGCCGATATCGGAGCTCCCGTCGATTTTATTTCTGTCGATGTATCATTCATTTCCCTGCTTAAAATCATGCCGGCGGCTTCTCAGCTGCTGCGTATGGGCGGCAGCATGGTTACACTGATCAAACCGCAGTTTGAAGCCGGACGGGAGAATGTCGGAAAAGGTGGAATCGTCCGCGACGTCACCGTGCATCGCGCGGTGCTCCGCCAGGTCATCAGTGGCATTGCCGGTTTTGGCATATCGCCGCTCATGCTGACCTTTTCTCCTATCAAGGGTGCCGACGGTAATATTGAATACTTGTTATACAGCCGTAAGGACGAACCATGCCACGATGATATTACTGACGACATCATTGATGATGTCGTCCGCCAGTCTCATGAAATGTAGGTGATACTATGCGCATCGGTATTTTTCCGAATCTGGTCAAAAAAGAGAGCACCCATGTGGTGCGCAAACTCATCGGATTATGTGAACATCATGAACTGCCCTATTTTCTGCCGGCTTATGTAGCACAGAGTACACAGGATTTTTATCATCATATCGATGCCGGCCACTTGCGCCCCCGTATGACCCTCTTTGATAATATTGACATCGCTATGGTGCTGGGCGGCGATGGCACGATTCTCAAACTGGCCAATCAATTTGCAGACAGGGGAATCCCTATCTGTGGTGTCAATCTGGGGTCGCTGGGGTTTCTCTATGAAGTAGAAACGCGGAATCTGGAACAGCGCTTCCATGACATACTGGAAGGACATTATTTTCTGGAAGAACGGATGATGCTCCATTCCGAACTGGATTATGAAGACGGGACGGTCCAGGTATTGCCCGATGCCCTCAACGATATCGTCATCGGCCATGGCAATGTAGGAAAGCTCATCCGCGTCGATATGAGCATCAACGACCATTTCGTACAGCAGTTCCCCGGTGACGGACTCATCGTATCGACACCGACGGGATCGACGGGGTATACATTTTCAGCCGGCGGCCCTATCGTATCGCCGGAAGTACGCTGTCTCATGGTGACGCCTATATGCCCGCATCTGCTCCTCAAAGTACCGCTGGTGCTGCATCATGAGGACCGGATTTCCCTGTCTGTTGCCAATAGCCGCAACGGCATCCGCATATCCGTCGATGGCATGATGGACCAGGAATTCACCAGGCATATGACCCTGCAGATTTACGAATCGGATAAAACGCTGAAGATGGTGCGATTCAGCAAAAACTATTTTTATAAAAATCTGTTTACAAAAATGATGGGAAATGATTGAAATGGAAGAGTATCTGTTAAAAAACGCTGTCAATGTGTCGCATATGTTGCTGGATCCGTTTATACCACGAGCCAGAGTACTCGTCGATATGACCTGTGGCAACGGGCACGATACGGCGTTTCTGGCAGCCCGTATGGCCCAGGATGCATCTCTATATGCATTTGACATCCAGGATAAGGCCATTGCGTCGACACGGAAGCGTCTCTGTGATGAACGGCTTTTTTCAGACCGGGTACATTTGCTGCAGGGATCGCATGACCAGCTCCTGGAACAGATACCAGGTGTAGTGGATCTGATTGTGTTTAATTTAGGCTATCTGCCTTCTGGTGACCATTCTCTTCATACGACCAGTGAAATAACTGTAAAAGCTATAAAAATAGGCTTGCATAAAATTGCGAAAAATGGGATAATTATGTTAGCAGCGTATCCCGGAACTGATGCGGGAGCCGTAGAAGCAAATGCCGTCCGCGCCTATTTGCAGACGGTGCCCCAGAAAGACTATGATGTCTCTATGTGGCAGCCGCTGAACCAGATACATTGTCCACCGCAACTATATATTGTACAGAAAAGAGGGTAATTATGAAGAGATTCCGTTATACGAAGATAAAAGAAATTGTGCAGTCCCGTCCGATTGAAACACAGGAGGAACTGGCCAAAGCCCTTCAGGAAGAAGGCATTGAAGTAACGCAGGCCACGGTATCCCGGGATATCAAAGAGCTGATGCTCATCAAGGTTCCGACCAGTGACGGCCATTACCGCTATGCCCTGAGCCAGGAACAGAACATGCTCATGTCCAAAAACCGCATGGCCCGCCTGTTTCAGGATTCTATCGTCCGTGTCGATTCGGCACTGAACCAGATTGTCATCCATACCATGCCGGGTTCGGCTAATATGGTAGCAGCAGCCATTGACCTGGCAAAGTGGGAAAATGTCATCGGCACGATTGCTGGCGACGATACCATATTGATTATAACCAATAGTACAGAAAGCGTTCCCAAGATTACGAAAGTCATCGTGACGCTTATGAAGGAATGATGGATGATGCTCCAATCACTGCATATCCATAATTTCGCCTTGATTGAAGACCTGCACATCAGTTTTGCCGATGGTGTGACCATCCTGACAGGGGAGACAGGGGCCGGGAAGTCTATTCTTCTCGATGCCATCGGCATGCTCTGTGGCAAACGGGCTTCTGCGTCCTTTGTCCGCCAGGGGACAGACGCATTCCTCGTCGAGGGTGCGTTCTTTTTTTTAGATAAAACAGGTGCCCTGGGTAAGGTGTTAGAGGCGAATCATATTGAATGGGAAGACGGGCAGCTCATTATTTCCCGTAAATTCCACAAAAGCGGCCGCGGGTCTATCCTGGTCAATGGCACACTGGCGCCTACCAGTGTCGTACGGGCGATTTCGGCTTTTCTCCTCGATATCCACGGCCAGTTTGACAATCAGCTCATTTTTGATCCGGCCTATCATGTGACGATTCTCGATTCTTTGACACCGGAATTGAAAAAAGTGCGCCGGGAATATGACAATATGTATTCAAACTGGCGCGATTTGTGCCGGGAAGCGCAGAAGCTGCAGAAAGACGAGGGGGAAAAAGCACGTCTCCTGAGTATCCTCGATTTCCAGATTAAGGAAATCGAAGGGACCCAGCTCAAGGAAAAGGAAGATGAAGAGCTGGAAGAAGCTATCAACAAAGCCTCGCATTCGGAGCATATCAAGGAAACTCTCCGGACGGCTCTCTATGCCTTTGAGGGCGGAGAGCGGCAGAAAGGTATGACAGAACAACTCGATGAAGTCCACCGGAGTCTGGAAAAGGCTTCTGCGTATGAACCGTCCTTTGCCGGACTGGCTGCGCGTGTCGAAACACTTTCGTATGAACTGGAAGATATCCATGATAGTGTAGTCCGTTATGCCGATAGTTTCACCTTTGATGAAAATGCACTGGACCGGATGCAGTCCCGTCTGGCTTCTATTGAAAAATTGAAACGCAAGTATGGGTTTACTATATCCGACATCATGGAATTCCTGAAAAAAGCCAAAGCCGATTTCAGCCGTCTGGACCAGTCGGAAAGTACGCTGGCTGAACTGGAAAAGCAGATACAGCAGGAAAGCCGTGCTCTCCGTCAGAAAGCAGGAGAACTCATGGAACTTCGTACGGCAGCAGACAAGGTGTTCCGGAAGAAAATGGAAGACACCTTGTTCCGCCTGGGCCTCATCAACAGCCGTATTGCCTTTCATCTGGAACCTATGCAGGATATTACAGCGGAAGGGGCAGCCGCAATTGAGCTGTATTTTTCTGCCAATAAAGGAGAAGCCATGCAGCCGCTGGCCAAAATTGCCTCTGGTGGGGAAGTATCCCGTATTGCTCTGGCATTAAAAGCCAATGGCCCTGATTCTGTCGAAGGACGGACGATGATTTTCGATGAAATCGACGTCGGGATCAGCGGCCAGACGGGCCTTCAGGTAGCAGCAGAAATACATAAACTCAGCCGCCGGGGGCAGGTACTCTGTATTACTCATCTGCCACAGACGGCGGCCAGTGCAGACCACCATTACTTCATCTACAAAAAAGAAAAAGATGGGCGGACCGTTACCCAGGTACGGAAACTGAGTGAAGAAGACCATATCCGGGAAATCGCCCGCATGTTTGCCGGTGACGATACGAGTCCTGCCAGTATCACGGCGGCCCGGCAGCTCATCTGTCAGGTACGGGGAAACATATCGGATTGTAAAAAGCAGCCCTTTTAGATATAGGATCATACTATAGTAAATGGGATGACTTACGTATAAATAAGATGTTATGTATACAGGCGTTTGCCTTGACTAAGAAGAATATAAGGTATATTATTTTTATATATTAGCAGGGTGAGGGAGTAAACAATTTCTTGCCGGAACTGCAGTAGGGAGTGTGATAGTATGCTGAAGGTACTCGTAAACGGTGCAGATGGCCGCATGGGTAGCCAGGTAGTAAAAGCCGTGTATGAAGATAAAGATCTGGAACTGGCAGGCGGTGTCAGCATTACACATATCGGGGAAGACCTGGGTGAGATTGCTGGCATTGGCACGCTGCATATGCCTGTCCGTGACAATCTGGGAAAGACGATTGATGACGTAAAGCCCGATGTTGTCGTTGATTTTACATCGCCGCGGGCTATATTTGATAATGCTAAAACGGTCATTGAACATGGTGTTAATATGGTTGTCGGAACGACCGGTCTTACGGCTGAACAGCGGGATGAACTGGGAAAAATGGCCCTGGCTGAAGGGACATGCATTTTTATTGCCCCTAATTTTGGTCTCGGCGCCGTTCTCATGATGAAGATTTCTACGGAAGTAGCCAAATATCTGCCTGACGTAGAAATCATTGAAATGCACCATAACAATAAACTGGATGCACCATCTGGCACATCTATCATGACGGCCAATATGATTGCCGCAGCCCGCAAAGAAGCTGGTATCGAACCGGCTCCGGACAAGACCCATGAAAGCCTTGAAGGTGCCCGTGGTACTAAAGTAGATGGCATTCCCATCCACAGCGTACGCCTGCCCGGATATGTGGCTCATCAGCAGGTACTCTTTGGCGGATATGGTGAATATCTGACCATCCGTCATGACTCAATCGACCGCAAATCGTTTATGCCGGGCGTTATCCTGGCTGTAAAGAAAGTCGGTTCTCATCCGGGCCTGACATTCGGTCTGGAAAATTTCTTATAAAACATGCGGGAACCGGCATAATAGGGGGAATTCAGAATGACAAAGAAACCGGTAGTAGCTATTTTGGGTGCCACAGGTGCCGTAGGACAGGAATTTATCCGTCTCATTGAAGAACGGAACTTTCCATACAGTCAGCTGAAATTGCTGGCTTCGTACCGTTCAGCAGGTAAAAAAATGACCGTAAATGGTCAGGAATATACGATAGAAGAAGCCAGGCCGGAATCTTTTGACGGTGTTGATATCGGCTTGTTTGCTGGTGGTTCCATTAGTAAAGAACTGGGACCGGAAGCGGCAAAACGGGGATGTGTCGTTATTGACAACTCCAGCACCTTCCGTATGGATCCCGAAGTACCTCTTGTCGTGCCGGAAGTCAATCCGGAAGACATTGCCTGGCATAAAAACATTATTGCCAACCCGAACTGCTCGACGATCATCATGCTCATGGCATTGAAACCAATCCATGACCTTTCGCCGATTAAAAAAATCGTGGTCAGCACCTATCAGGCTGTATCCGGAGCTGGCAAGGAAGGTATTGATGAACTCAAAGAAGAAACGGAAGCATATCTTAAAGGGGAAGAAATGCAGCCGAAGATTCTGCCGAGCAAGAGCCTTCCCAAGCACTATCCTATCGCATTCAATCTGATTCCGCAGATTGACAAATTCATGGACAACGATTACACCAAAGAAGAAATGAAAATGGTCAACGAAACCCATAAGATGCTCCACGATGACAGCATTGCCATTACGGCGACGACTGTCCGCGTGCCTGTATTCCGCAGCCATGCCGAATCCATCATGGTCGAAACGGCAGACGAACTGGATGTAGAAGCCGTGCGTAAAGCCATCGACGCTTTCCCCGGTGCACAGGTACAGGATAATCCGGCGGAAATGGAATATCCCATGCCTCTCTATACGTCGGAAAAATATGACTGCTATGTCGGTCGTATCCGCAAAGACCTGTACAATCCGAAAGCAATCAATCTCTGGGTTTCCGGTGACCAGATCCGTAAAGGGGCCGCACTCAATGCCTTACAAATTGCCGAATACATGCTGGCCCATGATATGATTAAGTAACTGACTAACTAGGAGATGAATGTATATGTTAACTTTTCCTAATATTATAACGGCGATGATTACGCCATTTCATGAAGATGGTTCTGTCAATTATGAAGCCTTTGTCAATCTGGCAAAAAAATATGCTGATGAAGGCGCCGGTATCCTCGTAGCTGCGACAACTGGCGAAGGGGCCGTCATGACAGAAGACGAAAAACTGAAACTCTTCAAAATGACGGCTGATGCCCTGAAAGATAAGACACTGGTCATGGGCAATGTAGGAACGAATAATACGGCCCAGTCTATTGCTCTTGCTAAAAAAGCAGAAGAAACGGGCGTTGATGCCATTCTCTGTATCGTACCATATTATAACAAGCCAAATCAGGAAGGCTGTTATGCCCATTTTGCGGCCATTGCTAAAGCGACGAAGCTGCCTATTTTCATCTACAACGTACCTGGCCGTACGGGTGGCAAAATCGAACCGCCGACAGTGTGCAAACTAGCCCACGATTTCCCCAATATCATTGGCCTGAAAGATGCCAGCGGTGACCTTGATTATGCCGGGTATGTAGCAGCCAATGCACCGGAAGGGTTCCATCTCTATAGTGGCGATGACAACCTGACACTGCCTATCGTTGCTGTCGGCGGCGAAGGCGTCGTATCCGTCGCCGCCCATGTCATCGGCAAGGAAATGGATGAAATGATTCAGGCCCATAAAGATGGTGATGTCCAGAAAGCAGCAAAACTGCATCAGAAATACCTGCCGTTCATGAAAGGAATTTTCTGCACCGTAAGCCCCGTTCCCATCAAGACGATGATGAACATGCTCGGCTATCCGGCCGGTCCGTTCCGCCTGCCCCTCGTCGATGCCACACCGGAAGTACGGGCAAAATGCGAACAACTGTTGAAAGACATTGGTAAAATGTAAACTTCCATACAAATGAAAGAGAGACTGTCTCTTGAGCTGACCACCAATTGTTAGACCTAACATCTAACGATTGGGGATCAGTACATCCATGGCAGTCTCTCTTTTTTCTGTCAGGCCATGACTTTAAGAGCGCAATATGGTACAATATTATGTGATTATATGCCCGTTTATACATGTTGCAGAAAGGAATTCATTGTGAATTCATTAGCTATATTAATCCTGACTAAAAACGAAGAAATAAATATTGTCGATGTCGTCCGCAATGCTAAAAAGTGTACAGACGAGGTGGTCGTCATTGATTCAGGCAGTACGGACCGTACGGTAGAACTTGCTAAAGCAGAAGGAGCACATGTCGCCTTCCGTGCCTGGGATGACGATTTTGCCGCACAGCGCAATTTTGCACTGGAACAGACAACAGCGGACTGGGTTCTCTATCTTGATGCAGATGAACGGCTTAACAATGACCTCATTGCCGCTATCCATCAGGTCCTGGAGGATAGTGATATGGGGGCACAATTCGGAATAAAGAGAAATATGGTATTTAATGGATACCATTTTCATCATGGTATTTTTGCACCGGATACTGTATATCGAATGTTTCCACGTACTAAGGTAAAATGGATAAGTAAAGTACATGAACATCCCGAATGCTCGTTAAGTAGAAAAACTTTACAGGGAAATATTGAACATTATACATATAATAGTTGGCATCAATGGTTAATGAAGGCCGATTATTATACAACCATTTGGGCTGAAGAAAAGTATAAACAAGGAAAGAGAGTGACTTTGGGAACTGCTTTTTTACATGCAAGTTTAGGGACTTTGCGTGCTTTACTTATCAAATGTGCTTTTTTAGATGGCTGGATGGGGATTATTTCATGTGTACAACATGGATTTTATACTATGCTGAAATACGTCAAATTATACGAATTACAAATGCAAAATAAAGGAAAGAAAAAATGAATAGAATTTCTATTGTATTTGCATCAGATGATAATTATGCACAACATTTGGCGGTAGCCTGTGCATCAATTTTAAAAAATGCAGCACATCCAGAAAAAATCTGTTTTTATATTTTGAGCGATAATATTTTCCCGGAAAATCAAAATAGAATTGTACAGACTGTTCATGATTTAAAGGGAGGAGTACAGTTTATCTCTGTAAATAGTGATGATATTAAAGGCTTTACGAGTGATCATATTAGTAAAGCTGCATATTTGCGGCTTACTATTGATCAAGTGCTTCCGGAAACGATCACAAAAGTTATTTATTTTGATACAGATTTAGTTGTTCTGGATGATGTGGAAAAGCTATGGAATCTATCCTTAGATGGAAAACCACTTGGTGCAGCCTGTGATTTTGGTATTATGAAATCTAAACGGATGAGACAACAAAAATTTGAGTCTTTAGGATTGCCAGAAGGAACCCCTTATTTTAATTCGGGGGTTCTTGTCATGGATTTGCATCAGTGGCGGCAAAAAAAATATGGGAATTTAGTTATTGATAATGTAACTAAGCATGCTTTTCGTCATCACGATCAAGATGGATTGAATAAAGTGTTTATGAACAATTGGAAAAATATTCCACTTAGATGGAACGTTATTCCACCTGTATTTATGATGTCTTTAAAAGTATTATGTCGCACCTCATTAAGAATAAAGGCTTTGGAGGCAATAAAGAGTCCGGCTGTTTTTCACTGGGCTGGAAGATATAAACCTTGGGAATTTTCTTTGAATGGACCTTTTAATCAGCTCTATTATGATTATTTGCATTGGACCTCTTTTAAAAATAGTCCAATGCCAAAGCCAAGTGCAGATATGCAAGGAAAGTCCATTATGAGACAGAATTTGCGCATGGAATGGGCGGCTCTTTGGCAAAATATATTAGGGTGAAAGAGTGAGGATTAATGGAATTAAATAATTTAGCATTTGTAATTTGGATGAAGAAGGTAGTCGGCCCTATAAATAAAATAAAATTCAACCACTTATGCCTTATCATGTTGACATTGGCAATATGCGTACAGCGTCTTACTATTGCTGTTGGAAATATGTTTTATGCATTTGCTATCATATTTTTTACTATTGACACTTATCGGAGATATCGTTCTGGTGAACATTTGGTTTTATCGAAACAGATTAAAAGATATTTTTTAGTTTATATATTTTTTGCACTGATGATATTGCCATCAGCAATTTTTAGCTTAAATTCTGGATATTCATTTTTTAAATATATTGATTATTTTGTGCTACGGTTCATTGTATTAATCATGTTAATCTTTTTGAAAATTGATAACGAGGCTATCAAGAAGGCATTGTTTTTCTTTATTGCTTTTATGGCTATTGATGGACTTGTAACACTTGCTGAACGGTTCATTACACAGGCGCCCCGGGCACAAGGACTTGGAGATGGTTGGCTTCGCCATGCCAGCATAGTTGCCACCATTTTCCCAGCTAGTATTATTTTATGGATTTCACAGAGAAAATATTTCCTGTCTAAAAACTGGATGTTACTTTGTTCTGTCTGTATTGTCCTAGGGGCAATTGCCAGTGGGACGAGAAGTTCCTGGGTGGGAATTTTATCTGTCATGCCTTTTGTGCTCTATCAAGGTGCGAAATGGAGCCCTAAAAAATGTTTTGCCTTACTGGCGATTCTTATTTGTATTGCTGGTGTAATAGTAATGACTCCTCCATTGCACCAACGTGCAGTTTCCATAGTGAATATAACAACAGACCGATCAAATGGCGACCGTGTTGAGGCTTGGAAGAGCGCGGCAGTCATGGTACAGGATAAACCTGTTATCGGTTATGGAATATTACAAGGCGGAAAGGTCTATCTCCAGAACTATCGAACTGCAGCGGATACGCAGGGACTCGGGCATTTCCATAATATCTATGTCCAGACGGCTGTAGACAGCGGCCTTTTGGGTTTTATTGGTTTAATGACATTCATAGTTTATTCACTATGGATGTTTAGGAGGTGGAATTACCCGTATATCTTAATAGGATTTTGTGCCTGGATTGGTTTTATTATTGTAGGTTTTTTTGATTATACATGGGGAATGTCCGCAGCAGTAAAAACTCTTTGGTTTGTTACAGGTTGCAGTTTACGTCTATATGATGATGCCTGATGCGTTGTCAATGTATCTCCTATAAAATGTTTGATGAGGTATTTATTATTCTGCTTATTTATTTTTGCATAAATGAAATTATTTTAAATGTGGTGTTTACTACAATTGGGAGTAGAATATCATCTTAATGAGTTTAACTGCTTGAAGAGATATACTGAGGGGCTGTTGTTATGACACATAAAAAAATATTTATTGACGGTATTATGCATTTAGGAGATATGATTATGTCTTCTTCTGTTATACCTGTACTAAAAAAAGCATATCCAGATTCGGAAATTGTATATTTGGCGACAGCTAATTTAGCTTATGTAGTCTCTTTTTTTAAAGGAATAGATCAGGTGATTCCCTATACTTATCAAAGCAAAGGTGGGTATATGGATGTATACCGTATGGGTAAAATGCTTCGTAAATATAATTTCGATATAGGGATTTCTCTAGATCCCCGTGAAAGAGTTACCTTAATGAAATGGTTTGCGCATATCCCCATCCGGATTAGTATGGAGCAAGCTTTAGGTTGGAAGCTTGGCTGGGAAAAATGGTTTTATACTTATGATTTATCATTCTCGGATGGTTGGAATTATCGAGAACATAGAATGTCTGAAAGTTTTCAACATTTGATGCGTTTATATATGAATGACTCGGAAATAAAGTTTATTCCCCCTGCTTTTTGTCCTTCCGATGATTCCGATATAAAAAAAGCAATTGAATTATTAAAACCAGCTGGTATAGGCAAGAAAAAAATCGCTTTTTGTGTATCAACAACCGATGAATTTAAAGATTGGCCAGCAGATCGATTTTCTATTATTGCCGATTGGTTAATAGAAAAATATAATAGTGTTATTATCATGACAGGAGTTCCGAAGCATTCTAAAAAAGTATCTGAGGTTATTACTCGTATGGTTCATAAAGATTCATGTATTGATGCTGTAGGAAAAACGTCTTTTTCAGAGCTAATTGCTCTGTTTCGCCATGTTGATTTAGTTCTGACTTTAGATACAGGAACTTCTCATATTGCGGGTGCAGCCGGTTGTCCCGTTGTTACTATTTTTACCCATAATACTCCGGAAATATACAGAGCAGCTGGTAAATATACGGGAGCTGTCAGTGCCAATCTGCCATGTTCTGGAAAACATATATGTATTGGCCCAGGCAAATGTAAAAAAAATGATTGTGTAGAAGCGGTATCTGTGTCTATGGTTCAAAAAGAAATATCTCGTATAATGGAGATGGTATGAGTGAAAACTTTTATCGATGAATTTTTCAATAAAGAAAATTTTCTCGTTACTCAATACGATTACAATTATTTGGAAAACTCTCAGCCAAGTTACCATATTTGTTATAATGTTAATAATCAATATATACATATTATGGGTGTTTCTATTGTGTCTGTCTTAGAGAACAATAAAGAGATGCATTTTACATTCCATATTTTTACTGATGGTTGTGATGAGGAAAATCGCAATAAGGTTAAAATTTTAGCTCAAAAATGGAAATGTAGATGTATTATATATATTTTGAACATGAAACCATTTCAAGATTTTCATATTAAGGTTTCTCGCTTTTCAAGAATTACGTATGCACGCCTGTATATGCCCAAAGTATTAAAGAAAAAAGTAAAGCGGTATATTTATCTTGATGCAGATACGATGTGCATTAAATCTATCCGAGCTTTATCTTCATTAAATATGAATGGGGCGCCAATGGGGGCAGTATCAGAACGAGCTTCGGCAATTAAATATCGGGCTGATTTTTTAAAATTAAAAAGTGAAAAGTATTTTAATGATGGTGTTATGCTTATAGACGTAAATTCATGGGAAAATGCTTCTATAACAGAAAAGGCTTTTTCATATCAGAAAGAACCACGTGAACGTTTTTTAGGGCAAAGCCAGGATGTTTTAAATCTCGTTTTTGATGGTAAAAATTATCAATTACCTGCCTGCTATAATGTATACGATGGTGGTGCATATGATGAAGGTAATAGTGTGATTATTCATTGGACGGGGCGCCGGAAACCATGGCAGATGGTATTGACGGATTTCGATGCTCAGTGGCGTACATATAATGCACTATCCCCTTGGAAAACGATTACTAATATATTGCCTGTCAAAAAGCCTGAGAATTATCATGATTTCCAGCAATGGGGCAGGTATCAGAAAGCTCGTGGTAATATATCGGGATATATCAAGGGAATGTTCTGGTATTCGTGGCTAAGAATTCGTTATAAAATTGGAATCCAATAGTGAATATGTCAATTGTTTTTTAAACTGTATAATATGCTTAATATTATGCGACTGAAGGTGTTGCAATGAAGAGAGCAGGGAGACTAATGAAAATAGCGATTGCCGGGACGGGATATGTGGGGCTTTCCAATAGTATGCTTTTGGCACAGCATAATGAAGTAGTAGCACTGGATATTGTTCCTGAAAAAGTAGATATGTTGAACCAGGGAATATCGCCTATCATCGATGATGATATTTCACGGTTTTTACAGCGCAGTGATATTCATTTCAAGGCGACACTACGCCCTGAAGAGGCTTTTTCCGGAGCTAGTTTTGTCATTATTTCGACGCCAACCAACTATGATCCGGATAAAAATTTCTTTGATACTTCATCGGTTGAAGCCGTCATTGAAGAAGTATTGGATATCAATCCGGAAGCGGTCATGGTCATTAAATCGACAGTTCCTGTCGGATATACGCAGCACATCAAGGAAGTTTACCATACGGATAATATCATGTTTTCTCCGGAATTTTTGCGGGAAGGCAAGGCCCTGTATGACAATCTCCATCCATCCCGTATCGTCGTAGGCGAACGGTCAGAGCGAGCTAAAGTATTTGCCAATTTGCTGGCTGAAGGGGCAGTAAAGAAGGATATACCCATGTTGTTTACTGGCTCCACGGAAGCTGAAGCTATCAAGCTCTTTGCCAATACCTATCTGGCATTACGTGTGGCTTATTTCAATGAACTCGATTCGTATGCTGAAATGAGGGGACTCAGTACGAAAGATATCATTGATGGAGTCTGCCTCGATCCGCGCATCGGAGATTTTTATAATAATCCGTCTTTTGGTTATGGAGGGTATTGCCTGCCAAAAGATACAAAGCAGCTCCTGGCCAATTATCAGGATGTACCACAGAATCTGATTTCTGCTATCGTAGCGGCAAATAGGACGCGGAAAGACCATATTGCCGATATGATTATTGCAAAAAATCCCCGCATCGTCGGCGTCTATCGACTGACCATGAAGAGTCATTCTGATAATTTTAGGGCTTCCGCCATCCAGGGGGTCATGAAGCGTATTAAGGCGAAAGGCATCGAGGTTGTCGTCTATGAACCGACATTGAAAGAGAACGAATTTTTCCATTCCCGTGTCATACGCGATTTGAATGAATTCAAGAAGGTAAGTGACATCATCCTTACAAACCGCTGGTCGGATGAATTGGATGATGTAAAAGATAAAGTATATACAAGGGACTTATTTGCTAGGGATTAATTTAGTCAAGGAGTTTATTACCATGGCAACATATAAACCATTTGATACATCGAAGAAAATATTGATTACAGGTGCTGCCGGTTTTATCGGATTTCATCTGGCAAAGCGCCTGCTCGATTTGGGGACGACTGTATTGGGATTAGATAATCTCAACGATTATTACGATGTCAGTCTGAAAGAAAGCCGTTTGCATATATTAAAAGACTATCCATCTTTTACCTTTATAAAAGGAGACCTGTCTGATGCGAATACGGTGAACGAACAGTTTGAAACGTTCCAGCCAGATATTGTCGTCAATCTGGCTGCCCAGGCCGGAGTACGTTACAGTATCGACCATCCCCGTTCCTATATTGATTCCAATATCATCGGATTTTTTAATGTTCTTGAAGCCTGCCGTCATCACCAGGTCGAGCATTTGTTATTCGCTTCCAGTTCTTCTGTTTATGGTAATCAGCAGAAAACGCCCTTTTCTACAAGCGACAATGTAGACCATCCTATCAGCCTCTATGCAGCAACTAAGAAATCGGATGAACTCATGGCCTATACGTACAGCCACCTCTATGGCATTCCAGCGACGGGACTCCGTTTCTTCACTGTATATGGTCCCTATGGACGGCCGGACATGGCCTATTTCAAATTTGCCAATAAAATCCGGAAAGGCGAACCCATTCAGATTTACAATCATGGCGATATGTACCGGGACTTTACCTATGTTGATGATATCGTAACAGGTATTGAACACATGCTTTGTAATCCGCCTAAGGCCAATGAACTGGGCGATTTGTACAAAGTATATAATATTGGTAACCATAAACCGGAACAACTCATGCATTTTATCGAAGTACTGGAACAAGCACTGGGGCAAACGGCAGAAAAAGAATATCTCCCCATGCAGCCAGGTGATGTATACCAGACCTATGCAGATGTCACAGACCTGCAGAAAGACTTTGATTTTAAACCAGAAACGACAATTGAAGAAGGATTGGGAAAATTTGCTGTTTGGTATAAAAAGTATTATGATATAAACTGATAAATAAAATTTATCTTTTTTGTATACACTAACTCTATGTTTCACAATATATGAGGTGTCATTGTGTTTGAACAATTCTTTCTATCGATGCAACAGGATATCAAATTATTTTTAGTTTTTCCTATTTTATGTGCCATATTCCGAGCCATTTTTATAAAGGTATATTCTCCCTATCCCAGCTTAAAAGGTCGTTGGAAGGTAGTATGGCATTGTTTCCGGTATGGATTCTGGTGGGGTATGGATTTTAATGCCTACGTTTTTTTGCTGCCCCTGGTTCTGGTTTCTATTCCAGGATTGTTCATCACTTCTTACCATGCGTTAGAGAATGATATCTTATTATATGCAGGATTAGTGTATGCACTGGTATTGTATGCTGCCTTTGTGGGGAAAATGATATTTTATAATCATTTTCATGATACATATAATCAGATAGTCCGTTTAGGTGCTAAAGCGGAAAAGCATAATCTTGTGGATGTTTTCTTTCATCAGGATCATGGACTCCTGTTTATACTGGCAGGGATTCCGTACGGGTGGATTGTTAAGTACTGGATAATGAGTTTTTTAGCCTTGCCAAGTATTCCATATCCTGCTTTTACATCTTCTATAGGTATGTATATATTTAATATACTGATATGTGTGGGTATTATCCTTGGATTTTACTGGTTTCGATATGGCGGTACGTTTTGGCATGATAACAAGCCAGAATGGGATACTATACCGAGTATTGTAAAAAAAGATATTTTTTTTGCTAAAGCAACTGTCGATGATTTAGTTGCTTTGGAACAAGTCAAGAAACATAAACTGAATGATGCATATACCCATAGTGATGAAGAAGATTTAGAATCATTAAAAGCTGTATTGCCTGTAGAAGCAAATGATATTGCCTCATATCCTAATCCTGTGTATGCATTCAGACATATTGCAAAGGGCCCGAGAATTAAAAAACCATCCCATATTTTTTTAATCGTTGGCGAAAGTTATTTACAACAGTTATTTGATCCGGCATATGATTCTTTGAACCTGACATCAGGCGGCAAAAGATTAATGAATGATGTCCATACGGCTGTTTTGTCTAATTCTCTTTCATCAGGGATTATTTCCAGACCTTCTATTGTAAGTCTTATGTCGGGGATTTTTGACGCAGGTTTGGAACTCAACGAAAAAGAAACATTTTGGAAGGGAACAGTTCCTACAGCATTTCCTTTGCAGTTAAAGAAATTAGGGTATACTTCTACCTATTGGTATGGTGGAAATGTGACGTATGGTAATTTTAATCAGTTTGCACCAGCTTGTGGTTTTGACAGGGTAATGACAGCTACTGATTTTTGTGGTCCGAAGGCTCCTAAAACGTGGGTAGGAGTCTATGATAATGTATTTTTAGATAAAGCAGCTGAACTGATTCAGCAGACCAATTCCGGGAAGCCTGAATTTCATTTTGTATATACGACATCGTATCATGGACCGTTTAAAATCAATCTGAAAAAGTATGGATATAATACAGAAAGTGTTATGCCTGATGCTCCTGACGATATCAAACATAATAAGAGTTTGCAGGAAAATTTAGGTACGTTCTGGCTTTCTGATCAGGCCATCGGTACTTTTATTGATCGTATGCGTGCTGCCTATCCGGATAGTCTTTTTATTGTTACAGCCGATCATGCTATTAATATGACGCCACTGCAACATACCTCTATTATGAATCGGGATTGTTCCATACGGGAGCAGCATTGTCCGGTTTTCATGGTGTATCATAAAGACTTGGATCAGCATATTTTTGCCGGAAACACTATTGGTGGTCATATGAATATCATGCCTACGGTTATTGAACTGATTGCACCAAAAGGCTTTACATATTATTCTTTATTTTCTTCGCTTACTGAACCTATCGACCATTTAGTTACGCCATATCATTGGCTCAGACCGGATGCATATGGAACTTTTGAAAATGAATTTTATCAGCCATTGGGGAAGCATCATAAAGAAGATGAACTCTGTGAAGGACCGATTCCCTATGTAGATGAATGTATGGCGTGGAAAAATTTGACAGGATATATGGTACGCCATCCGGAACTGTTGCAGAAAAAAGAAGACATTCTTCAGCAATAGAAAGGCAGCTTGGCAGTCTCCTCTCCTATGTGTTCATTTGTCATTAGCAAAGCTCCATCCAATGTAAGTGTATCTATCATATTGGATGGAGCTTTATTGCATGTATCACGCAGGATGCAGCAATGGTTGATGTTTGGTTGTAGAAATGGACGACTTTCCGTATAAATGAGATTGGATAATGAGAAGTGGCGGGAAATTACATTGTCAACTATAAAATGACACATTAAAGTTGACGTATGTAAGGCGAGGGGGTATAATAGAAAATATCATATCAGTCTGATAGAAATATGGAGGGACGTCAGTGTATGGAGTATAGTATTGCAGAGATAACAGAAAAGGTATTAGCTGGTTATCGGTTCAAGCGGGGCGATGATTTACAAGTATTTCTTCAGGCACCTCTTGAAGAATTGCAGCACGGGGCCGGTGTATTGCAGAAGTATTTTTGTGGGAATCATATCGATTTCTGTACGATTATCAACGGCCGCAGCGGTCGTTGTGGAGAAGATTGCAAGTATTGTGCCCAGTCGGCTTGTCATCATACCGATTGTGAGGAATATGGGTTTCTGCCTAAAGAAGAAATCATTGCGAATGCCAAAGCCAATCAGGATGCCGGTGCTAACCGGTTTGCTATTGTGACATCAGGCCGGGCACTGGCAGGTGATGATTTTGAACGGGCCCTTGATGTGTACCGCACGATGAAGAAGACACTTCATATTGGTTTGTGCGCGTCTCATGGCCTGCTTTCGGCTAAGCAGTTGCACCGGCTTCATGAAACTGGTGTTACCAGTTATCACCATAATATCGAGACGTCACGGCGGTTTTTCCCTCAGATTTGCACGACCCATACGTATGATGACCGTATCCGGACAATCCGCCTGGCCCAGAAGGAAGGCTTATGCGTCTGTTCCGGCGGAATCATCGGTATGGGAGAAACGTGGGAAGACCGTCTTGATATGGCCATCAGTCTGGCTGAATTAGGAATCCAGTCTATTCCGATTAATGCATTGATGCCGATTCCGGGAACGCCACTGGAAAACCGGCCCCAGCTGGATGGGAAAGATGTGTTGCGCACGATTGCATTTTTCCGGTTTATCAATCCGGAAGCCAATATCCGTCTGGCGGCAGGAAGAAAATTATTGCCTGAAAACGGTGCTACAGCCCTTTTGAGCGGTGCTTCTGCATCTATCACGGGAAATATGCTTACCACATCAGGAACGACGATTGCCGGGGATATGGTTATGCTCAGACGACTGGGGCTCACGAATGATGAGAGTGCCAGAACGTGTGGAACAAATTGTGCCGCCGGCTGTCATCATTAAACAGGGCATTTACAAAGAAGAGGATTGCAAAAAGGGAAGCATTTCTGCAGGTTTGATATGATGCAGAAATGCTTCCCTTTTACTGTTTTTCTTATTGTTTCTTCCGACGGCGCCGGTTATCTCCGCCTTTATGCAATGTTTTATGGCGTTTTTCTTTCGTGGTCTGATAGGTGCTGGCCGGAAGCTTGTCTTTGTATACTTTCTTTTTCTTTGGTGCCGCGTTTTTTGCTTTGACCCGTATCTGACCATTGGCGGCATATTTGGTAATTGTCGCTTCAATCGTGTGTTCGATACGGCGTACCCAGTTTTCATCGGCAGCGGTAGCAAACATGATGGCCAGTCCTTCACTGCCGGCACGGCCCGTGCGGCCTATGCGATGGATATAGTAATCGACGTCGTGGGGGACATCATAGCTGAAAACGTGAGTAATGCCTTCGATATCGATGCCCCGGGCTGCAATATCGGTTGCGACCAGAATCTGGGTACGGGCTCTGGAAAAATCACGCAATACCTGGCTGCGGCGACCCTGACTCATATCGCCGTGGAGTTCACCGATGTTGAACCCGCGGGCAATGAGTTCTCCCGCCAGCCAGGACGTGCGCTCTTTCGTGTTGCAGAACACAATAGCCAGATAGGGATTCATATCGGCCAGCATCTGGCAGAGAAGATCCAGTTTTTTTTCTTCCTGGACCATGTAAATCCGCTGTTCAATCGTATCCAGAGCAATGGTATCGCCTTCAAGGATATTGAGGACTAACGGATGAGTCATATGCTTTTTAGCCAGACTGCGGATTTTATCGGGGATGGTGGCAGAGAAGAAAAGCAGCTGTCTGTTGGACGGCGTCATGGCAATGAGGGTGTCAATGTCTTCCAGGAATCCCGACTGCAGCATCTGGTCGGCTTCATCGACGATGATCCGCCGTACATGGGATAAATCGAGGGAATTACGGCCACAGTGGTCGAGAAGCCGGCCGGGGGTACCAATGATGACGTGGGGGTGGCGATGGAGCTTCTGGAGCTGATTTTCGATGGTTTTGCCGCCAATCAGGCTGAGCACATCGACAGAAAGCGATGGCGCCAGAGTCAATGCCACGTCGGCAATCTGTTTGGCCAGTTCGCGGGTCGGAGCAACGATCAGGACCTGTTCACGCGATAAATCGGTACGGATCTGCTGCAGGGCTGGCAGTAGAAAAGCCAGCGTTTTGCCTGTACCGGTCTGTGCCTGGGCCAGGACATCCCGTCCTTTGAATATGGCGGGAATAGACTGGGCCTGAACGGCAGTCGGTTCATTGATGCCCTGTGTATGCAATAGATTGGTTAATTCCGGCGTAACGCCGAGTGTCTGGAATGTTTTCATGGGTATACCTTTCTCTATTCAAAAAAAATAATATATGTCTCTTTTACATGTGTTTATTTATTATACCATAAGATTCAACTCTAGGCATTCTTTTTGAAATTTGGTATACTAAACTGTAAATGACTTTTCTTTCAGGAGGCAGATAGCATGAGCTGGTGGCGTGATATTTTCCGTCAATGCGTATTTATGAGCTTTTTCATTATTCCCATTCCCATTGGATCCTATACGATTCATAGTGGCTCCAGTGCGGCTGTGGCGCTCATATCCCATCTGGCTCTGTCTTTTCTGATCCCTCTGGCCTATGTGGGCACGAAGGAAGCGGCGTTTGGCCCGAAACATGCCCGTATCAGCCGTATAAGCTTTGTCATTGCCTGGCTGGTACTGGCAGCTATTGGCGGTGCATTCAGCGCCTTTATGGGGCAGATATGGAAGACATCTTCCTTCTGGGAATGGCCTACCATCGGTCGTGATATTGTTTTTATCGGTATTATGTATGGCGAACTATGTGCGACTATGTTGGGAGCCTATGTCCTGAGCCGGTTTCATGATACCTGCAGAAAAGAGCGTGTGTAAATGAATAACCCATCGTGGCGTCCCTATGGGCTTCATCTGGCCTGGCAGTGCGTCTGGCTGATCCCTGTTCCTTTTGGGGCGTTTGTTTCTGATAAAGGATTTCTTACCGTTTTGTCTTTTCTTGTATTTTCCCTGGGTTCTTTGACGGTGCCATTGCTGCAGCGTCATCGGCAAGTGAGAAATCAAGGATATACCTTGTATGCTTCACCGGGAATGTATTTCTATGGCGCCTTGACTGGTCTTATGCTGGTGACGGGCTTTTTTGACAGCCTGATAGGTACGAGTCTATGGCAGAATTATTATAGCCGGGTCATTCTGTATGCGTGCTGGATGATCGTAACGATCCTTGTACAAAATCTGCTGGCATGGGGCTTTGATTTCTGGAAAAAACGGCGCAGGAAATATGCCTGGTCGGAATTTTTCGACCCGGTGCTGTATGCGTTGCCTATCCCCCTTTCGTTTATGACGATGTGCTTCTTTCCCGTACTGGACACGACGGGTCTGGATGGGCCGCTCATTGGCGTCTTTATTCTCCTGGGGCTTTGCGTTTTTCTGCTCATCGCTTTTGTTCTGGCTTCGTTCGCGCTATACTTTTACCCTGCAAAAGAACGGTTTCCCAAAACGGGCGACCGTATCGTTCAGCTCATACGGATTCTTTGCATGAGTCTGGCCTGGCTGGCCCTCAATATGCCGGCATCTCCGTATATCCGGTTCGTCGTAGGTCATACGCCGCTATCGGAAAATAGTATTCTGACGCTGCTTGTTCCTCTTGCTGGAGAGACTATTTCTATCATAGCTGCCGTAGCTGGCAGCAATCTCATTCCACTTATCTGGAACAGGCTGCACCGGAGTCAGGCATAGGGACTGATTTCATTGCCAATCATATATTACAGACAGATACAAAAAAGCTGTCCTTTGCAGGACAGCTTTTTTGTGTACATACAGATATTCAGCTTTTTGCACGCTGTTCCTGCATAAATGGCTGTTTCATGATGACGAAACGCACTACATAAGTCATCCAGCCAATGAAGACAGCGGTACAGCCACCGAGGAAGGTGGGCAGATCCAGTGTCGTCATAGCATAGAAACAATAGATGATGGAAACACCGGCAAAGAAATAAGCCGTATTCCGGTTGCACTGGGTATTGGAAATCCCTTCCGTATCGAGAATGGATTTGAGGGCTGCTGAACAGAGAATATAAGGAATTACGTTAGTAACGACAGCCAGGTTTGCGAGGTTTTCAAATTGTTCGGCCAGAGTCGGGCTGATGGTCATGAGGGATAAAAAGCTCTGCATGACCAGGATGAGCATCATGCCTTTAAGAGGAACATCGGCATCGGTAACTTTGGCAAATACCTTCGGGAACAGACCGCGCTGAGCACTTGTTTTAAAGACCCGGGCCAGCGTAAACTGCCAGGAAAGAAGAGAGCCGGCACAGGAGAAGACCATGAGTCCCATGACCGCTTTGCCTGCTGTAGAACCGAGCATGGTGGCGAAAGCCAGGCCGAACGGAGCACTTGAATTGAGGATATCGTTGTTGGGAACGACACCGGCAATGACGTTGGTCGATGCTACGTAGATGACGGCAACGGCAACGGTGCTGACGAAGGTCGCAATGGGGACGGCACGCTGCGGGTTTTCTACGGCATCCATATTGACAGCTGCCGATTCAAATCCCAGGAAGGACCAGAGCGTGAGGGCGATAGAATTGCCAATAGCGTCCCCCAGACCAAAATGGTTCGGATTCCATGAGCTGACCCACAGCTGGGGATCGAACCAGTACCAGCCGATGAGGGAAATACCCAGAACAGGGATAATGGCTCCCCAGATAGTTATCGTGCTTAGTTTGCCGGAGTAACGTGAACCGCTGAAGTTAAGTGCAGCAGCAATCCAAAGAAGTGCTATAGTATATAGACATGTCTGCAACGGCGTCAGTTCAGTGCCAAAGAAGCCAGCACCATAACCGACGGCTGAAATAGCAATAGCTACGTTTGCAATGACAATAGAGACGGAATAGGAATAACTTGTCATGAAATGTCCAAGACATCCGAACCGATACTCAGCATAACCTCCCATGCCACCCGGCTTGGTAGAGAACATACCACATCGGGCGAACGTCAGTGCCAGGGCTAAAGAGCCGAGAGAAGTAATAATCCAGGAAATAATCGAAATCGTGCCTACTTCGGCAAGTTTCGTCGGCAGCATGATGATGCCGGCACCGAGCATGTTGGCCGCTGCTACAAAGGTCAGCTGAACCAAAGACATTTTACGACGTGAAGTTTTCATTATCAGTCCTTCTTTCTTAGGGCCGGAGACGTGTCGTATCAGGCCGTCTCCCTTGTCATAGTATGGTAAAAATATAGCCCGTTTTTATAGCTAGTACATTGTAGCATGTTTACTATGAAAATTAAATGGTTTTTCGATAAAAAAATAAAATAGTATGATAATTTTTTAAAATCGATAGCCTGGGTATTTTTGGCAGTGTTATTGAAAAAATTTCAAAAAAAAGACAGCCACTATAAAGTGA
Organism: Megasphaera sp. UBA4233; assembly: GCF_002395615.1. Taxonomy (NCBI): domain Bacteria; kingdom Bacillati; phylum Bacillota; class Negativicutes; order Veillonellales; family Veillonellaceae; genus Megasphaera; species Megasphaera sp. UBA4233. The sequence goes on from NZ_DGXL01000020.1 coordinate 82,425, forward strand.
CTGTCTTTTTTAAGACCATCTAGTCGGAATTAGTCGCACATTTTAATTGCTACGGCTGTACCCTGGCCACCGCCGATGCACAGGGAAGCGAGGCCATAACGGGAACCATTGCGGCCCGGTTCTGCCAATGCATAGAGCAGAGTCGTGAGGATACGGGCACCGGAGCAGCCTACGGGGTGACCGAGGGAGATACCGGAACCATAGATGTTTGTTTTGCTCATGTCAGCGCCGAGCTGCTGGCAGCAATATACAGCCTGAGCTGCGAAAGCTTCGTTCAATTCAACCAGTTCGAAGTCTTCCATTTTGAGGCCGGTTTTCTTGAACAGTTTATGGCAGGCCGGGATAGGACCAGTACCCATGATAGCCGGTTCAACACCTGCTGAAGCCCAGTCGAGGATTTCAGCAATCGGTTTGATACCGAGTTCTTCGGCTTTTTTCTTGCTCATGAGAACTAGTGCGCAAGCAGCATCGTTGATACCGGAAGCGTTACCAGCTGTAACTGTGCCGTCTTTTGTGAAAGCCGGTTTTAATTTAGCGAGGCCTTCCAGTGTGGTTTCCGGACGGATATGTTCATCCTTCGTAATGACGATATCGCCTTTTTTGCGGTTGTGGATCGTTACAGGAGCAATCTGAGCATCGAATTTGCCTTCAGCCTGGGCTTTGGCAGCACGCATCTGGGAATTGTAAGCGCATTCATCCTGCTGCTGACGGGTTACGCCAAAGCGGGATGCGATGTTTTCTGCCGTTACGCCCATGTGATAGCCATTTTCTGTGCAAACCAGGCCATCACGGAGCATCGTATCTTCGAGGACACCATTGCCCATACGATAGCCACGGCGTGCTTTTGCGATAACATACGGAGCGTTGGACATGGATTCCATACCGCCGACGATTACGCAGTCAGCGTCGCCGAGTTCAATCTGCTGAGCGCCGAGGGATACAGCACGAAGGCCGGACCCGCACAGTTTATTGATAGTAAATGCAGGAACTTCCTGAGGAATACCGGAATGGAGAGCTACCTGGCGGGCTGTGTTTTCGCCGCAGCCAGCTGTCAGAACATGACCCATGATAACTTCATCAATCTGATCTACAGGAACTTTTGCACGTTCGATAGCAGCTTTAACAGCAACGATACCGAGCTGGACAGCTGTTACGTCTTTGAACTGGCCGTTGAAGCTGCCGATAGGAGTACGAGCTGCACTTACGATGACTACATTTTTCATTGAAAAACCACCCTTTCTGAGTACAAATAAAATAGTATATCTGTTAGTAGATGTAATATCTGCCACATAGACACTATTTATATCCTGGTGCTTGGGGATTGTGATGGAGCTCTCTTTCTGAATGAAAAAGCTGAGTTCTAAATTTCACAATCTCTATGTGTATATAGTACATTTTTTCACATGGATTTGCAAGTAAAAATTGAAGGAATTCTATACCAAATACTCATATTTATTCTCCAATATTTCCTAAACAGAATACACAATTACCTATCATATTTAAAATATGTATTTACGAACGCGTTCGAGAATACATTGTATAATAAACGATATATGTCAATATGTACTAATTGAGATAAATTTCACAAACTCTGCAAAGGTCTGCATTTAGAAATTCAGGCTGATTCCTTCCTGATTATTCATGGAATATCCGCCTTTTTCGACGAAGAAAAATTCTGCAGCCGAGTTTTCTTCTTCCAGCGGATGAAGCCGTTTGACAATGCCATAGGGGGTGTCGAGAGACAATTCATCCCCGTTGCCGCCAATGAGCCAGAGTATCTTGTAGCCTGATGGAATGGTACGCAGCTTGTCTTCTCCTTTTCCATCGGTGAAATAGAGAAGAAGGTCTATTTTATGTTTATTAGCGTATTCGATGACCGGTGCATAACAGGTGCCACCCCGCCCGGCAGGACGGGCCTGCAGGTCTTTGATTGTCCGGACGGTATATACTTTGCGGATGTGGTCGTCACATTGTATGATAGTGATTTCCGTTTTATATTCCCGTACAATCTGGAAGACTTCTTCCATAGCCTGTTTGAACTCGTCATCACTGATGCTGCCGCTGATATCGAGAGCAATATATATTTTGGCCTTGTAATTGCGCAGCTGTCCCCGCAGGTCCAGCCGTTCCGGCTGGCGGCGGTTGCGGCGGGCCGTCGTTTTTTTGTTGCCGCTGGCTACAGTACCGGCCAGCTTTTTCAGATAGAAATGCCAGGGAAGAGTATGATTGCTGTCCTTGATCTGGGCTATGGCATTGGCAATATGATCCGACAATTTGCCCCGGCTTGCGGCATCGACATATTTTTCTGTGAATCGTCCCAGAAGCTGGGCATCGATCGTGTCTGATTCATTCCAGACATCATGAGTGCGCAGAGGGTCGAATTTGGTCAGGATATCTGTATCAGCCGTATTATCCTCATCGGTGATAGTCGTCGTCTTTTCCCGTTTATCAATGGCTTCCTGTATTTCCTGTACATAATCTTCCAGTGTACCAAATGGCGTAAGATAGAGATGGTACTGCAGATTGACCCAGTCGAGTGTTGCCGCATCATCGGGAAGGGGACGCAGGTAAGTGTTGACGACGATATCCATGGCCAGATTCAGGGCCAGCTTGCTGTAATGATCCTGAAGGTCTTTGGCACGTTGCAGGTGTTGGAAGACGATGTGCAGGATTTCATGGCGGATGCAGTTTCCCATCTGGTCAATCGTCAGGGGAAGGAAGATGAAGGGATTGAAATACATGACATACTTTGCTCCCTTGAAATTCGTCGCCGTGGCCGAACCGATATTGAGGCGGATTTCTTTTCCCATCTGGAAAAAGAAATATCCATAGAAATTATCTTTGTCATCGAGCAGTTTCAAACTGATTTTGCTGACAAATTCGAAGAATTCCCGCACAAAGTCTGCCGGTAAGTCTTTTGCCCGGCAGGCCTTATCGGAAAGGCGCATTTCATTATCGGCCCATTGGTTCAGTTTTTGGTCGAGGAGTATGGCCTCGGTACGGAGTTGTTTATCCAATACAATCACCCGATTGCTTCATAGGTTTTAAAATAAGCATCAATAAAATGGTCATTCTTCAGGGCATATTTTCCGACTTCTTTCGTGTTATTGCGGATATCTTTCATTACGCCTATCATGAGATCGACCGGATAATAGTGCAGGAATGTCACCAGACGTTCGATTGCCTGATTGGGATCGATGGCACCTTCTATGAGCTTGCTGTCAAGCTGGCGCAGGATATTTTTGGCTGCCAGATACAGCCGGGTGTGGGATTCGTTCTCGATCTTTTTGATTGTTTCTGCGGTCATGGACGGACTGGAAAATACATCGGCGTATGACACGAGCGGCTGGGCGTCGGATTCGATGAAGTTGACGAATTCTTCGGCAATGACCTTTCCTACATTACCGCGGATTACATTGAAAAATACGTTCCTTGTATAGGATTCAGGATGTTTGGCATAAATACGGTAAATATCGGAAATCCGTTCGTAACTGCGCGGTGTCGCATTGATATCGTCTTCATTGCGCTGTGACAGATAGTCGGGGAAGGTAGAAATAAATTCCATGACCCGCGGTTCGATTCCCTTAGTGGCAGCCCAGTCCAGCCACTGCATGTAATCCGGTTCCATATACAGCCAGACAAAACGGTTTTTCTGGGCATCATCCATTTCTACAGTCTGATAATCATAGGTATCCGTGGGGTTCATGGCGGCGATGATACGTACGCTTTCGTCAAGGTGGTATCCATTGATTTCATGATTGAGTATGAGGTTCATCAGTTCCTGTTGTACGGCGTGTTCGCAGCGGTTGATTTCGTCGATGAAGAGGAGAACTGTTTTTCCTTCAGCCAGAGCTTCATCGATTTCTTTCAGTTTGTGATGAATGGCATAGACGGTCGTACGGTTTTCGACGGTAGGCAGGCCGCCGATTTCGCCTTCCTTTAAAATATTGCCATCAATATCGATGAGTGTCCATCCGTTTTCTGCCGCCAGATCCGTAGCCAGGGCTGTCTTGCCAATCCCTGTTTCCCCGATGAGAAGTGGAACCGCCTGAGCGGCTAAAACGAGTTTTACACTTTGCAGTGTGTCATTATAATTCATGAATATTCCATCCTATCTCTGTAAAATCTAATAAAAATCTAATAAAACAATATTATACGATATAAAAATTATATCTTAATACTACTATATAATAATACAATAATAAATGATGACCAGCAAATGGTAAAGAAGAAATAGCTGATTTTCCTGTGGCACGTGGGGAATCTTTTATTGAATCTTTAATTTTTCATCGACCGTAACCTGTTTGGCTTTCCGGCTCCCATATTGGTAGACGAATAATAATTTATCGATCGGACTCCAGCCATAGTCTGTTTCGATGCGCCGGCAGCCAATGAAATCCCGTACATATTTTTCCGGCACATCTTCCTGGGATAATGTTTCTTTCAGGACACTTTTCAGGTCGTCATTGCTGATGAGCCGGTTGCGGGGCAGATAGCGGATGACCAGAATATTGATTTTTAAAAATGTAAGCAGTGTTTCTTTATCCGTATCGACAAATAAACGGATTGCCTGTTCATTATTGGCAATGGCAATGCACTGCGCTTCGAAGGAAGGTTTGTCTATATAACGCAGGGCGGTGTAGTTAATGGCGGCCGCCGCTGCCTGGACGTGAGGCGTCGGATGTTTGATGTAGCGGATGGCATCGTAATTTTGCCGTATGGCAGCGAGTTGCAATTCTTCACTGGGGTTTTCTGCATACTGGATAGCCCATCCTGACTGCTGGATGGCTTCCATGATGAGCCATTCCGGCGGATGTTTGATGTATGCCAGGTTTGTCCAGCTTTTGTGCACGGCTTGTTTCAATAATTCTTTAGGGGCATTGGGAATGAACTGGATGGCTTTTGCTGTGTTTTTTAAAGCAGTCAGTTGCATTTCTTTTGTCGGATTGTCAATAAACTCCAGAACCAGTCCGTTTTCGCGCAGAGCGGTCAATTTCATTTCTTCTGTAGGATTGGGAATGTGCTGCAGGGAAAATGGATTGATCTTGATCATTCGCATGTAGTCTTCTGCACTTTTTGTATTTGGCGGTGGAACCGATACGTTAGTATTGTACACGGCTTCAGGCACCTCCTTTACGATAAACGTTTTTCTACATCTTTTATTTTACGTTTTTTGCGGCTGTTTTACAACTGCTAAATCTCTTTACGTTTCAGCAACGTGTTCTGTTTATCGTTGGGAAATCCTGTTAGGTTATATTTATAAGTTTATACTTATTTTATAAAATTACGGTTATGTTCACGGATTAGGCTTATACTTAAAAAAATAAAGACAAAGTAAAAATAGGTGATAAAGCAGATAAATAAGGAGATTTATGGTAAATTTCTACTAGAAAAGAGAAGCTGTAAGACCGGTATTTCCCTCTTGATTTTAAAAAATGAAAGCAGTATTATAATGGCAGATAGGGAATGGAACACCTTATCGAGATATGTTATTATTTATATATAATGATAATTTATTCAAGATTATTCAGGAGGATGACCATCATGAGTGCAAATGTAAAATTGCTGATTGCTGTTGGAGCACTGATGTCTTTTAGTTTTGTTGCTAATCTTCTTTAATATATAATTGCCTTGATTGTCGTGTTCTTTAGGATGGTGAAACAGATGAATACGAACGTAAAACTGCTGATTGCCGTAGCTGCATTGATGTCTTTCAGCTTCATTGCCAATCTGATCTGATTGTATAAAGTAAAAAACCGCTGTTGCCTGACGGGACAGCGGTTTTTTTGTGCGCCCGGTATAGGTGTACGCCGGGCAGGACGGAGTTACTTTTAGACTCACAGTATATATTATGGAAAATAATAAGCGGCAAAGTAACAAGTAAGCGGTTCCTCATCATTGAGAAACCGCTTACTTGTTAGTGGTGCGCCTAGAAGGATTCGAACCTTCGCACCCGGTTCCGGAGTCCACGGAGCCTGGTATTGACGGAGTTGTATCTACTTGTATACAGTAGTATGAATGCCCTTTACAGGCAAATTCCAGTTATAGCCAGATATATAGAGTTGCATCTAAATAAGACCCAAAATAAGACCCAGATTATTGATGTTCTTTTACAGCATCCTCCACCAGGGAATTGAGGTACATTGTCGGTGTGGCAATCCGGGACTGCAGTACTTCTGCATAATATTTTGCAGTCGTATCGATATTAGTGTGTCGGGCAAACTGGCTGGCCTCTTTCAAATTGACTTTTTGCATGGCATAAGTGACAGCCATTTTCCGGAAGCCCTGGGCGTTAACTTTCGGCAGGTCATATTTTTTCAAGAAGCTATGAAGCCAGTGAGTGAAGGTAGAAGGCAGGATAGGGGAACCGTCTACATTGGTGAAGAATTTCGTGCTGTGCGGCATATCAAAATATTGTTCTTTCTGTATTCGCTCTGTATTATACCGCTTCAGGATATTCAAAGTTATGGGTGCTATGTACATGGTTTGGGCGCTGGAGGCCGTTTTGGTCTCTTCTTTATAGATAACCTTACCGCCAACGAAAACACCAGTCACAGCGACGCGTAGCGTTCCCTTTTCAAAATCTACGTTCGCTTCATCCAGCCCACATATTTCAGACCGGCGCAGTCCGTCTGTAAAAGCTAACATGAAAAACGCCTGATATTTTAACGGGGCTTTAGCCAGCAGGAGATACAGAAACCGGGACAGGTCCTCTTCCTGCATAATGGGCTGCGGCTTTGTCCGCTGTTTCGGTGCATCGACACGACAGCAGGGGTTTTCGTCTATCAGTTCCCATTTGACGGCTTTATTCAGGATAGCGGACAGAAGCTTGAAGTGCATTGCGACAGTCCTACTGGACAGTGGGCCTTTGCCGTCTGCTCGCGCGTTCGGTTCCTGCAATTTCCGGATGAACAGATGAATATGTTTCGGGCGAAGCTTGTTGACCCGGATATGGCCCAGCAATTTATTGATCCGAGCGATAAGCTGGAGGTTCCGTTCCTGTGTCGTCGGCGACTGCTTGCATCCGTAGTTGTCCCACCAGTATTGGATGATGTCAGCTACTGTCTGGTCATTCTTTGTTCTGACTCCGGACTTTAATAATTTCCGTTCAAACGCAACGGCCTCTCGCATAGCAGCCGTCTTCGATAAGGCCCCGTCAATTGTTTTTGTTCGTTTTCGCTGATACCCCAGGTCATCATAGCCCAGGTATGCGATGATTCTCCAGTTTTTTCCACGACGTACGATAGTAGCCATATTTGAGACACTCCCTTTCTTTTAAATCCGAATTCAGATTCAATGGAGCTTTATTATAATGTCTGGTATAATACAGGTCCTGGATTCATAGTTAATCTTTTCCGTTAGCACTCTTTGGGGGTGCTTTTTTATTATAAAAAAAGAGCTACCAGGCTATTAGCCATAGTAACTCTTTTCGCATCATTAGTATGTGCGGGCGAACCGCTTATGGCTATATTATATAATGACTTGGTGGGTGTGTCAATCTTATCACTATACTAAAAAAAAAGCGCCCCTCAGAACGAGAGACGCTTTTTGTTTTGCCTTTTACAAGACAATGGTGAAAAATAGGTTTTGGGATTCAAGCCCAATTTGTAATTTTATTATATGCGCTCTTGTTCTGTTCTGTCAATAGTATCAACTATGATATTTTTTGCTATTTTAACCTTAACCGTATTTAAATCTGCTTTGCTGATTTTTATGCCATAAAGCGGATGAGTCTTTCGCCTGGGAAAATTGATTCTGGCTTTACTAAGTGTTCTAAGCTGATTCGTCTCCACGATGCTGCCATCCTTCATCTTTTCTCTAAGCTGCATAATAGCTTTATTGTTCTCAAGAAGGCTCTGTAGTCCTTTATTAAGTATAACCTCATATTTTATATGAAATTCATTATCTGTTATTTTGTTTGTCATTAAGCTCACGATGTCTTGTCGTAGCGCTGTATATTCAGGCATTTGCAGATCAAAGTTATTTAATACCTTCATCGCAAGAAGCTTGGGTATAGGGACCTGCAGTTCGTGCTCCCATGGCTTCGGATGTTTATGTTTAGGTTTTTTCGATGTCATCGGCACCACCGTAAGGAATTGAGACTTTTTCATATCATGGGTATCTAAAACAATAGCGTAATGGGGATAGCTGAATTCATGGTCGATGCCGCAGCCAAAATCAACAAATATAATCTGTCCTTCTTCATACCGGGGAAGATACGAGGGCCTGAAAGTATATTCGCTCTGTTTCAACTGAATATATCGCTGTAACCATGCAAGAAATCTATTAAAGTTTTTCAAACTGTTGCTCCTTAAGGAAGAAGCGTATCTTCGATAAGATTTTAAAATTTCGCTAGGTGTTTGACGTTCCATACGTATTCCTTTCTAAAATTTCCGTCTCATCTCCACAACTTTTCCAATGATCTGAATAGGTAGCTGCTCTATATCCTTATTTGAATAGAATTGTGGGGAGTATGCAGCGACGTTATGTCCGATAAGGGTGATGCCGGCAGGGGACTCTTTGACTTCTTTGACGGTGGCGTCATTGCCATTAATCAGAACGATAGCGATATCCCCGGAATCCACGTTGGATTGCTTCCGGACGATAACCACGTCGCCTTCCTTCAGCGTCGGTTCCATAGAGGCCCCGTGTACTTGTAAAGCGAAGAACTCACCGGTTTTTGCCAGTTCTGGTGTAATTTCCTCATAATCCAGTATTTCTTGTATAGCCTCCAGTGGAATACCGGCAACGACACGGCCCAGGACAGGAATACGGACACCTTTTTTATTACCAGACAGAGGAGGTATACCTTTCAACAAGTAATCCGTTGTAACATGAAAGAAGTCGGCTAGTGCTATTGCTTCATCATCCCTTAAAGGGCGCTTCCCCAATTCAATTCTATTGAGGACAATACGATTCATTCCTATAGCAGCGGCTACTTCTTTTTGTTGTAAATCTCGTTCTTTTCTTAATTTTGTAATTCTCTGTCCAGATGTCATTTTTTATCACCTCTAATTATTTACGATTTGTAACTTTATTCAATTATAATTGTTACAAATCGTAAAATCAAATAAAGTTACAAACTGTAACTTTATTTTAATATAGACCTTGACAAGTTACAAAATGTAAATTATAATATACTCATAAAAGTTACATAATGTAACTAATAAGAAAGGAAGTGATAAGCATGACAACAGTGGATTTGGATTATATCAAGAAACGCCGTGAGGAATTAGGTATTACACAAGCACAAATGGCTAAAGAACTGGGGCTTAGCAACCCTTCTGGTTATAACCATTATGAAAACGGAAACAGAAAATTCACGGCAGCATTAATGCCGATTATGGCAAAGATTTTACAATGCCCAATGGAAAAGCTATATACATAATATTTTTTACCTTTTAAAGTTATAAAATAGAACTTAAAAGAAGGAGGAACGAAGAAAAGTATGGCAGGCCTCGAGGAGATGATACAGTTGGGCATAACAAAAAAGAACCCTGTGGGGACAGGGCTCTAGTAAATAGCAGGATGCCGGGATTTCTTGGGCGGGTTATTCGCTACGGTCGGCACCACCTATGCGTTGCACCTTCTGATTACACATCCGTTTCATCAGCTTGGCTCATGGTTGTCCCTTACAGGAGTTTCCATGAATTAACCCGGTTTGCATTAACCGTTACCGATTAATGGGGCATGGTTATACCCTTTCTTTCATAAGCCTTTCGAGCTAAAGAGCTCAAGTTTCTATCATGGAGAGCTTGAGCCGTGGACACAGCCTCAAAGGATTTAAACGCATCAGCGACTCGGGGCGCAGCGTTTAACGATTTAATCGCATCCGCTAACATCCCGCCGTCTTGGAATGTAGAAACTATTTTATTAGTAGATTCAATCATACCTTTTAATGCATCACTTTCCGTTACAGCCACCATTCATGTTATCGCATCGGCTTTTTATCCAATGCTTCTGCAGGTTACCCTGCAGTTCAGCATATATCATCATCCTGCTATATAGCTTATACAACATATAGTATACATGACATAGAAAGGGCGGTCAATACCTATGAACCGGATTAAAGAAGTACGACAAAAAAAGAACATCTCATTATATCGGCTATCAAAGGAAACAGGCATCGCATATAAGAATCTATGGCTCATCGAGCATGATGCTGATACGCGTGTTTCTACACTAAAGAAAATCGCCGACGCATTGGGCTGCAACGCGTCGGATCTGATCGATTAAGGAGGCGAGCACATGACGAACGAAGAAAAGCTAGCCATTGTATTGCAATTAATGAATGGGTTAAAAGCGAACGAATGGCGACGCATCCAAATCATTATTGACCGTCAATATGAAGAAAAGGCCACCAAGCTGGCACTTGATGACCTTTCCTGTGAATCCATTGAACAATTAGCTAATCATTTGCATAAAGCCTTAGAAAGAACCTTGAAGAGCAATTCCTGATTTAGCTTAGTACTTAATTGAAACGCTCCGAGGATAGCGGATTCGAGAGAAGTTTCCCCGGATGCGTTCGACAATATCGTTTTAATCTTGGATTCATCATACGAAGCCATAATCTCTGATTGTGCTTCAGCAAAAATTTCCTGTAATTCTTTTTCAGTCATAATACTCACCTCCTTTCATGGTCATTATAACATTGGGAGGTGATGTAAAAGGAGCTGATTCTTATGATGTTATGCGTAGACGATGTCATCCGGCGGTACTTTACGACAGCGGATGGCAGGCCAATGTTTTCCAGGGACATGGTGTACCGCATGGCCCGGCGGAAAGAAATCCCGTCTATGAAAGTCGGGCGCCGTGTCCTGTTCAGCGACAAGGCACTGGACAAATGGGTGAAAGAACAAAACGAACTGCCGATTACTGAATAGAAGGAGGTGAACGAGATGGATAAAAAACTACAATCCCCAGCAGCCTGGATCAACTCAAGATATCATCCGGAGGCCCCGGAGCCAGAGGAACCAGAATTCAGTGAAGACGTCATTGATGAAATCATCCGGCTGCAGGATCAGGCAGATGACGCTATGTGTCTTGTCATCTTACTGAGTGGTATCATCCTGACGGCCATGGCCATCATATACATCATGTGGGCCAATAACCTGATTATATTTATTCATTAAAGGAGACGAGACACATGGGCGAATATGCGAAATACAATGGGGAAGAAATCAAAATAGGCACCTGCGAATCGATGTATTATCTCCGCTGGGACCAGAGACATCTGGTAGAAGCGGAACCAGGGAACGTCAATCCGGTCAAGGAAATCAACAGCATTTGGTTCCGGCTTCCACGGATACTGGAATCCTTACAGAGCCCAGGGGATTTTGACTTTAACGGATATTGTGGGGCAAGACCGATTCCTATCTTCATCGATCACAACTCTCAGTTGGAGGCGGATGTAGATGAACTGCTGGAAGATGAAACAGCACTAGGTATGATCAGCGGGGAGGCCGGGGACTCAGGCATCCACTACCGGATACCATGCAATCACGGGCATATATTAAAGGAACCGCCAACAGGAGTTGTATATAACGGATTCCACGGCCACACGCTGGGCATTGAAGCAGTAGGCGTCCGGGTCCAACTCGAGTCAGCAGAAAAACCGGATGACGGGCAAGAGTTCCGATGGGCGGGATTTGTACGTGTTGCCTGCAGGGTCTGTGGTAGGACACTGTTCCGTTTTTCAAGAGATGAACTCAGCATGTGCCACGTATTACATATAGGTACGCATGAAGAGAACGTCATGAATATTCTGGATTTCAACGCTCTCCCGGATTATCTGGAACAGATGGAAATCGACGCAGAAAAGGATATGCCTGCCAATCTGTATGGATGGGAACGGCTGCGCAGAGACAAAAAAATATAGCGCCCGGGGAACCGGACGCTATAGAAGCCAAGGAGCTTCTGAACACTAGACACACATTCAGTATACCACAAGAAAAGGAGACCTTCAAATGAAAATCAACATCGAACTGAACACGAAAGACATCGCAAACGCAAAACAGGAAAGCATCAATACGATCACGGCAGCTTTACAGGCCATCGCCCAGGCGGATGAAGTTACTTCCGTAATCAATACTTCCGCTCCAGTTACAGTAATGACTACAGATGAACCCAAAGCACACGGACAACAGCCGAAAACCGTCAAAAAGGCGTCCAGACCTAAGAAAGAACAGGACAAAGATATCGAACTGGAACCAGCCACTCAGGAAAAAACGGTAGCGCAGGAAGAACCAGCCACTCAGGAAAAAACGGATACTTCGGAAAAACCGGTAACGCAGGAAGAACCGGCAACCCCAGAAGAACCTGTACAGGAAGCTGCTGTGGATCGCCAGGCTGTCCAGAACCGGCTGAAAGAAATCGCAAAAGCCGGCAAAGCGAAGGGAATCAAGGAGATCCTCACAAAACGGAATGTCCGCAAATTCTCGGAACTGCCTGATGAAGATCTGGCGGACGTACTGAAGGAGGCCGAAGCGTTATGAGTAAGCACGCATTATTGAGTCCGAGCAGTGCACACCGCTGGCTGGTGTGCACGCCCTCGGCCCGGCTGGAAGCACAGTACCCGGATTCTGCCGGGGAAAGTGCAAAGGAAGGCACGTTCGCCCATAAACTGGCAGAATTGGCACTGCAACGGTATGTAAAGACCATCGGCGATATGAAATACCAGCAGGAAGTCAAAGCGCTTAAAAGCGGAAAATCCAGGTTTGGTGACTACTACACCCGGGACATGGATGAGTATGTCGGCGAATACGTTGACCTGGTGATCCAGAAATTTGAGGATGCTAAAGAGAAGGACACGGAAGCGGCATTACTTCTGGAACAGTCCCTCGACTTCTCTGACTGGGTGCCGGAAGGGTTTGGCCGTGGCGATGCCATCGTCATTGCAGACGGGACGCTGGAAATCATCGACCTGAAATATGGCCGGAATACCCCTGTGACGGCAGTCAACAATCCGCAGATTCGTTTATACGGGTTAGGAGCCTACAACACGTTCGGTGCCATATATGACATCGAAACGGTCTGCCTGACTATCATGCAGCCCCGCAACGGGGGCGAAAGCTCTGAGGTCCTCAGTGTTGGCGATTTACTGGATTGGGCAGTATCTATTCAACCGTCCGCACAAAAGGCGTATGAAGGGAAAGGCGATTTAACGCCGGGTCCACACTGCCAGTTCTGCCGGGCTGCGGTCCGGTGCCGGGCGCTGGCGGCCTATCAGCTGGACATGGCCAAATATGATTTCAAAGACGCAGACCAGCTGACGGATACGGAGGTGGCCGATGTACTGGCCCGGACGGACGAACTGGTGACCTGGGCCAATAAAGTCAAGTCCTACGCCCTTACGGAAGCCGTGGAACATGACGTGCACTGGCCTGGCTGGAAACTGGTGGAGGGACGGGCCGTCCGTAAAATCAGTGAGCCGGACCAGGCGGCGGAAGTCTTATCTGTCCAGTATGGCCATACAGAGGACGAGATTTACAAGCCCCGGGAGCTCAAGACGATTACCCAGCTGGAAAAGATCATCGGCAAGAAGACGCTGGCCGACGAGCTGGCCGGGCTGCTCATTAAACCGCCGGGCAAACCTACGCTAGTACCGGAAAGCGACAAGCGCCCGGAATGGAACTCGGCGCAAAACGATTTTAAAGCCATTTAAGGAGGAAACATCATGAAAGAAAAAAAGACGAAAGTAATTATCCCTTGCCGTATCTCTTATGCCCACATCTGGGAGGGGGAACCAGATGATAACGGTAAGATCAAATATTCTGCAGCCATTCTGATCCCGAAGGACGACACCAAGACAATCGCTAAAGTGGAAAGTGCAGTCAAAGCGGCCATCGAGGAAGGGAAAAGCAAGCTCGCCAATACAAAAGGCGTCGTCCCTAGGAATATCAAGCTCCCACTGCGTGATGCCGACGAAGAAGATATTGATGATCCTAATTATGCAGGGATGATGTTCTTCAATGCCAGCAGCACCCGTAAACCTCAGGTCGTGGACAGGCATGTACAGCCTATCTTGGATCCAGAAGAAGTGTACAGCGGATGCTACTGCAATGTATCCGTGAATTTCTTCGCCTTTGCGAAGGAAGGCAATAAAGGTATTGCCGCAGGCCTGAACAACATTCAGAAAGTCCGGGACGGCGAACGGCTTGCCGGTGGATCTACAGCGGAAGAGGATTTTGAAGTATTAGATGATGACTCGGATGACGATATATTTGATTAGGAGTGATCCCTATGGTGGTAGGTGTAGTCTTTCGGGGTACACCCTATAAAATTTACGACTATTTGACGGATTTGCCGCTCTGCAAAGGTGATTTAGTCGTAGTACCTACCGGCCCTCTTGCCAAAGGCGATACAGCGGATATTTCGGAGCGGTTCGTAACCGTGGCCCGGGTGGTCCGGCGGCGGACCGCCTCCGCCAAAGCCTTTGCCTGGGTCATACAGAAAGTAGACATGACGGCGTTTGTGAACCGTATGGACGGAGAGATTGTCGAGGCGATGCTGGAATGAAAATACTAGCCATCGACCTGGAAACCTACAGTTCCATAGACATTCGGAAAGCCGGGCTATACAAATACGTGGAGAATAGTGAAATCCTATTGTTCGCCTATACTTACGATGATGAACCCGTCCGTGTTGTTGACATGGCTTGTGGTGAAACCGTGCCGGAAAATGTACTGGCTGACCTAGATAATCCGGATGTCCTAAAAACCGCTTTTAACGCAGCTTTTGAAATGCATGTGCTGGGGCACTGGCTGGGAAGACGACTGGACCCGGCACAATGGTTTTGCACGATGGTACAGAGTTATACCCTGGGATTGCCGGGAAGCCTGAAGGATGTAGGCAAAGTCCTGAACCTGGCCGAAGACAAGCAGAAATTGGCTACTGGCAGCCGTCTTATCCAGTACTTCTGCAAGCCCTGCCGCCCAACCAAAGCCAACGGCGGGCGGACACGAAACCGGCCCGCAGACGCCCCGGAAAAATGGGAGCTGTTTAAAACATACAACGGGCAGGACGTGGAGGCAGAACGAGCTATCCGAAAAAAGATTGACAGATTTTACCCGAACACCACGGAACGGAAACTCTGGTGCCTGGATCAGAAAATTAACGATGCCGGAGTCAGGATTGACGAAACACTGGTCCGGCAAGCCATTACCTTAGATGCCCGAATCAAAGAGGACGTCCTGCAGAAAGCCGTCCGCTTAACAGGAATGAGTAATCCGAACAGCAATGCACAACTGCTTGACTGGTTTGAACAACAGGAAGGCTGGCGGCCTGAGACGCTGGATAAGAAAGCCCGGGCAGAGCTGTTACAGGATGACAGCCTTTCCACAAAGACACGGACAATGCTCCAGTATAAGCAGCTGCTATCCAAGACCTCAGTCAAGAAGTACGTGGCCATGGAGACGGCGGAATGCGCAGACGGCCGGGTTCACGGGATGCTCCAGTTTTACGGGGCCGCCCGGACCGGCCGCTGGGCCGGACGGCTGGTACAGTTGCACAACCTGCCCCAGAATCATCTGGATGATCTGGACGACGCCCGGGAAATGGTTAAAGCTGGGGATCTGGACAGTCTGGATATCTTCTATGATAACCCCTCCGATGTCCTATCCCAGCTTATCCGCACGGCGTTCATAGCCGGAAATGGGAAACGCTTTATCGTAGCGGACTTTTCCGCTATTGAAGCCCGGGTCATTGCCTGGTACGCAGATGAAGCATGGCGCCTGCAGGCCTTTGCCGATGGCAAGGACATCTATTGCGCCTCTGCATCCCGAATGTTCGGGGTGCCGGTCGTCAAGCACGGCATTAACGGCGAACTCCGACAGAAAGGCAAAGTGGCGGAACTGGCCTGTGGATACGGCGGCGGTGTGAACGCCCTGAAAGCGTTCGGAGCGGACAAAATGGGACTGACAGAAGAACACATGCAGGACATCATCCGTAAATGGCGGCAGTCCTCCCCGCATATCGTCAAGATGTGGAGTGAGGTAGAAAACGCGGCAAAGACAGCCATACGCCATAAAGGGGCCCGCGTTAGATACCGTCACGGTCTGGAGTTCTATACACAAGCCGGACTCCTGTTTATCCAGCTTCCCAGTGGACGGGCTATCGCCTATGTCAAGCCCCGGATTGAACAGGAAGACGAGTTTAACAGGGAAACCCTGACTTACGAAGGCACCGTTCTCAATGGCGGTTGGGGACGGAATTACACCTGGGGTGGAAAACTGGTGGAAAACATTGTACAGGCCACGGCCCGTGATTGTCTGGCTATGGCTATGTTCCGACTGGATGAAGCCGGTTATAAAATCGTCATGCATGTACATGATGAAGTTATTTTGGAAATGCCGTATGGTACAGGAAGCCTGGAGGAAGCCGCGGGCATCATGGGCCAGCCCATACCCTGGGCACCCGGCCTTCTGCTCCGGGCTGACGGCTACGAGACACCTTATTACAAGAAGGACTGATGTTATGAACAGACAAACGATACTGAAGAAGCTGGCAGCGTTTACAGCTAACGCCAAAGACGCACCCACCGGCACAAACCGGGAGGTATTCCGGTACCTGTATTTCACTGGGCATGAAGTCGTGGCCACAGACGCACACTGGCTGGCTATCCTTAAAGATGAACTGACAGAGAACCCACATTATGAAGATGCTAACGGGAGCAAAGTGAACCTGCCAAATCCGTATCCAGATTACAGACGGATCCTCATACCAAGAGATCAGATTGGCTGGGAATATGTATTTCCCGAAGAAGCAGACATCCTGCAACGGCTCAAACACCTGTTCACGGGAATGGCCAGTGCAGTTAAGGACACATCTTTCAATAAACGGCCGTCCGTCCTGATACATAAATCGGAAAACCTGGAATTGTTCAGCGCCTGCAAAGAACTCCAGATCCATACACAGCTCCTGTCCGGACTGACAGATCCATTCACTTTTGAAGGTTATTATTTCCTGTCCTATTTGATTAAAGCCTTTGATTTCCTGGGAGCCGCTGGAGGCGGAAAGGTAAGATTATACGTTCCAAAAAGAGGCGTACCGAAGGCAGGTCCTTTGCTAACGTTGGAAACACCTCGTGCGTTGGTACTAGGCGGCCCAGTCGGTATGGAACGAGTAACTATCAATCCAGTACAAGATTTCGTAAAACAGCTGGACAAGCCTGCCCAGGATGACAAGCAAGCGGATACAGATTTGGATTTTTTAGATTAAGGAGACTACATTATGGACACGAACACACTGAAACGGATTGATTCATTCATGGATCAACAGCTCAATGCACTGAAGATGTTATTAGACCTCGTGGATACCTGTGAAGAAAAGAAACTGACAAACGCCGTAGATGATACAGAATTACAGCAGCTGAAGGACGCCACGGCGGACATGATGCTGGCCTGCACGACTTCCAAGAAACTGGTGGAAGCGCTGAAGCCCGTACTGGAAACAGGGGAAAAGACCAAGACTAAAAAGCAGACAAAGTCTAAAAAGGCAGAACCTACTAAGGTGGAAAAAGAACCTGCAGAGCTTCCGGCTAAAGAAGAACTGGTTCCGGATCCGCCCGATGAGGACGACATGGATTTCCTGGATTAGGATGTGACGACATATGGAAACGCTATTCTATTTGGAAATCCCGACATTCTACCATGCCTACGCCCGGGAAGTGTATTCCGGGGCAGCAGGTACCCACAAAGGGCGGCTGGGCCCTGCTTACGTCATTGATGAGCGGTACTACTGCCTGAACTGCGGTACAAATTTCAAAGTTGAACATCGCCCAGTGCCTATGTCCTACCGCTTCAATGATGCCGTCGTCAGCTGTCCGGTATGCGGGCAATGGCTGTACAATCTGGGCCACAGGCAGGAAATAGCCGTACTAAGTGCACATGACGAACAGGACAGCGCGCCTATACGAATGACACTCCGTCTGAAGGAAACGAAAGACGCCGTTACGCTCCATGTCCAGGCCAGGGTTGTACATATGGACGCAGACAGACGGACATATATCTACAATAAGCAGGAACGCATCCAGTTCGATATCCGGCACCGCCAGACAGTATTTACCTACACCGTACGGGACCACGGTCTGCATACACACCAGGTACACACAAAAATCGGGAAGCTCCTGGACGATGATCTGTTCACTCACTCCCTGCTGCGCCATATCAACAGCCGCAATCTGGTATTCAAGACACATCTCTACCATACAGAACCGATTTTCGAGGCGCAGGACAAGCAACGGCGGACGGACATATATTTACTCCTAAAGACGCTACGGGAGGCCGTACAGCGGAAATGGAAGGCCATTTATGGGTACCCGTTAAAATCCCTGTTCGTCCCATCCGGCTCCCATCAGGGGCTGCTCCTGTTTCCGCTGTTCAATATCGCGTGGCGGCTTCAGTACCCGGACGCCAACAACCTGCCGCGGACGTTCAGTGGTGCATCCTACATGGCGCAGAGCTATCTAAAGGCCATGTTCTTCACAGAAGACCTGGTACAAGCCTACTGGCAGAATCCGTACACGAAAAAGAGGATCAGCAGCGTGCAGGCTGTCATCCGTCAACTAGGGCTCCCGGATATCCCGTTCGTCCGGCAGCAGCTATCCAGGGACCTGCTGGCCGGTCCAGTCCTGCAGCAGGTGTTTTCGATTGTTAAGAGCCCAGATTACGCCCGTCAGCTACTTGCGTGCCTCGGATGGAAGAACGAACCGAAGGACGCCGGAACACCTGCAGCCCGTTATATCGCGGCCTGGGAACTTGACACTATACGGAAGGCCCTGCGTTACTGGCCTGCCGAAGCAGTATTCCCAGTATTGCGGAAGAAGACCGTTCCCCTGTATGAATTACGGGATACAGTATCTATGATGGCTCAGATGCCTGATGATGCACTGAAACAGGCGAAACGGATACCTATCCGCAAAGCACATGATTGGCTGATAAACAAGATACAGGAAATCAAAGAGGCTGGGTTCCCGTTACGTGTACCGGATGCCATCCGGCGCCGCCTGACCATGCAGCTGGATAACGGGTACCTACAATTCTTCTTACCCCGGCATTCGCACGACCTGGACAGCGCATCCAAAATCTTTCACAACTGCGTCCGGACCTACAGCGCACGAGTTGCGAGCCGGGATTGCCAAATCGTATTGATGACGGATGACAACGGGCTGATGCGGGCCTGCCTGGAAGTACGGGATAACGCGCTTGTGCAGGCTAAACTAAAATTCAACAAACCTGTCTCAGAAGACGCTGCTATCAACAGCGCTATCCGGGATTGGTGCCGGATGACAGGCCTTGCCATAAAGACTGCTGACGTCCGGCAGATCCAATATCTTGTGCCGATAGAAAGGAGGGCGGTATAAATGGACACACCCATCAGGGACATCATCCTCAGCCACGACGGTGCACTGACGATTTCAACAGGCAGCAGCCGCCGGGCCAAAATCTGGAAGCAGAAGCAGGTATCCTGGTCGGCGCTGATCAAGCGGCTGAGCCGGACGAAACGGACAATGGAGACACAGGCACAATACCAGCAGATGGACAAGGCCAAACAGGACACCATCAAGGATGTCGGTGGTTTCGTAGGCGGTATGCTGAAGAACGGGCGGCGGACTGCCGCCTGCGCCGGCAAACGACAGCTCGTCACGCTGGACGCTGATTACGCGGACTCGTCCTTGTGGGACCTTGTTGAGTTATTATACAGCGATTATGCCATGTGCTGTTATTCAACACATAAGCATACACCCCAGAAGCCCCGGCTGCGGCTGGTGATACCACTGAACCGCCAGGTAACGCCGGATGAATACCAGGCCGTTGCCCGGAAGATTGCCGAGAATTTCGGTATCGATATGTTCGATGACACGACCTATCAGCCACAGCGGCTGATGTACTGGCCCAGCACGTCTGCTGACGGGGAGTTTTTCTTCCGCTGGCAGGACGGCGACTGGCTGGACGCCGACGCCATACTGGATGAGTACGAGGACTGGCAGGACCAGGCGTCCTGGCCCGTATCCGGCCGGCAGACGGATATCGTCAAACGGGCCATGAAAAAACAGGAAGACCCGGTAACGAAAGAAGGCATCGTCGGCACGTTCTGCCGGGCCTACTCCATCACGGAAGCCATCGAAACGTTCCTGCCGGATGTATATACTCCATGTGCTGGCCATGATGACCGTTTCACTTATACCGCAGGTTCCAGTACAGGCGGGGCCGTCGTGTATGAAAACAAATGGCTGTACAGCCACCATGCCACGGACCCGTCCTCGATGAAGCTCTGCAACGCTTTCGACCTGGTACGCATCCATAAATACGGCGACCTGGATGAAGGGCATACAACAGAAGACCCGACAAAGCTGCCAAGCTGGAAGAAGATGCTGAAGCTCTGCGCGGCAGACGCCACGCTCCGGGAACAGCAGATAAAGGAACGGATGCAGTCCGTACAGGACGAGTTCGGCGACCTGGGCGAAGACGAAGAAGAGAACTACGACTGGATGACCAAACTCAAGACTTCGGACAAGTCCGGGGCCATCCTGCCGACCCGGGCCAATATCCGGATCATCCTCAACAACGACAGCCATATCAAGGGGACGTTCGGCTGGGACGATTTCGCCCAGCGCATCGCCATTTTAAAGCCACCGAGCTGGCGGCAGGAAGACAACGTGAAGCCGTACTGGGGGGATGCCGATGACAGCGAGCTCCGCTACCTGCTGGAGACGCTGTACGGTATCGACAGCCGGCAGAAAATCGAGGACGAGACACTGAACGCAGCCATGCGCCACAGCTTCCACGATGTCCGCAACTACCTGCACGGCCTCACCTGGGACGGCACGTCACGGATGGAAACGTTGTTCATCGACTACCTGGGCGCACAGGACACGTCTTACGTCCGGACGGTGACACGGAAGATGCTCATCGCCGCCGTCGGCCGTGTCGAACACCCGGGGCTGAAATTCGACAACATGGTCGTACTGGAAGGACCGCAGGGGATCGGCAAGAGCTACATTTTCAAAAAACTGGGAAAAAAGTGGTTTTCTGACTCGCTGACAACCGTACAAGGGAAAGAGGCGTACGAACAGCTCCGGGGCTTCTGGATCATCGAAATGGGCGAATTAGCGGCCCTTAAAAAAAGCGAAGTCGAACCCATCAAGCAGTTCATCAGCAAACAAGTGGACAGCTACCGTGTCGCCTACGGGCGGCGCATTTCGGAATTCCCCCGGCAGTGCATCTTTGTTGGAACGACGAATGAATCGACATTCCTCCGGGACCACACAGGCAACCGCCGGTTCTGGCCTATCAAAGTCGGACTGGAGCCAATACGGAAATCGTTATGGGCCCCAGGTATCGATACGGAAATAGACCAGGTCTGGGCCGAGGCAGAAACCGCCTGGAAGGCCGGGGAAGATGTCTGGATAGGTAAAGATATGGAGCAGACCGCAAAAGACGTCCAGGCGGCGCATACAGAGGAAAATCCCTATGTTGGCATGATACAGGAGTTCCTGAATACGGACCTGCCGGAAAACTGGTACAAGCTGGATATCCAGACACGGCGGAATTTCATCCGTGGGGAAGGCTTTGAAATCGATATGGGCCACAGCTTCAAACGGACACGGATATGCCCGATGGAAGTTTGGTGCGAAATGTTAGGCGGGGACATGAAACGGTTCAGTAATTACGACCGGAAGGAAATCCGTGATGCCCTGGGTCAGCTGCCGGGCTGGGAGCTGTACAAGGAAGGGCGGGTCAACCTGTCATTCGGTAAATTCTACGGACAGCAACGGAGTTACGTCAAAAAGGGTTCTGAGGATGAAAGTATAAGACATGGCACCCGTTGGGATGTACAACACGAAAAATAAAAAGTCATTTAGCTATGCGGTAAGTTTTGCGGTAAGTCTTGCGGTAGGTAAAAGCCGCATGGTTAAGCCGTTTGTAGAAACATACCGCAGATATTGATAAAAAAGTGACCCAAAAATCATATAGAGATGGAGACCTGCTTGCTAGTTAATACATACATACGTATAGGCATACGTATACATACACACATATTTACCCTTATTTTATATATTATTTGCGGTGAGTTTCTATAAATGTGATATTACTGCAGGTTTAACTCACCGCAGAACTCACCGCAGAACTCACCGCAAAGTTTATTTTCACTGCTTCTCAATTAGCTTTTTTACGGAAAGGAGTGTTTGACATGACTATGGAGACCGAACGAAAACAGTACAGTCTTCAATTAGTATCAGATGAACTGGAAGCTATTCGGATATTACTGGATACACTGAACACCGGCGGGATGCTTCAAATCAACGGCGTGGCATTGGCAGCCTATGGGGTATCTTTTGCAACGAGCACGTATGTCAGAAAAGCAGTCGTAGCCGAGCTGTTAGAATGCCAGGCATACCTGCAGAAAGAAAAAGAGATGTTACTGGAGGAAAAAGGGGCATGTTAGAAAAGGAGCTGGAGCAGTATTTCCGGAAACAGATGCTTTACCTGGGGGCGCTGCCGCTGAAATTTGTGTCACCAGGTAAAGCCGGTGTCCCGGACCGGATCGTTCTGATCCCTGGCGGCCATGTCCTGTTCGCCGAACTGAAACGCCCCGGTGAGGACCTGCGGCCGTTGCAGCAGTATGTAGCCCGGGAGTTTTTCCTGATGGGCTTCCCTGTCCGTGTTCTGGACTCCCGGATGAATGTAGATTTGTTAGCCGGAGAAATCCGGTACCTGTTGGGAAGGCGTGATCTGGATGCACGAAGACCGGAAACCTGAACCGTTGATACTACGACCGTATCAGCAGTACGCTGCCAATCTGATTATGGAAAAACCGGCGGTCGGTTTGTTTCTGGATATGGGCATGGGCAAGACGGCGACCACGTTATACGCTGTGAAAGAACTGCTGTATGACTATTTCGATGTCCAGCATGTTCTTGTCATCGCCCCGCTTCGGGTAGCTGAAACGACATGGGCCGACGAGTGCCGGGAATGGGAACAGCTTCAGGATTTGTCTGTTGTCCCCGTCATCGGCAGTATGAAACAGCGGGAAAAAGCGTTGCGGATGCCGGCGGACATCCATACCGTCAATCGGGAAAACGTTCCCTGGCTGGTCGGCTATTACGGCAAGGACTGGCCCTTTGATATGGTAGTGCTTGATGAATCATCATCATTCAAGAACCATCAGTCCCAGCGGTTCCGGGCGCTGAAGCGTGTCCGGCCCCGGATCCGCCGTCTGGTGGAGCTGACCGGGACGCCGGCCCCGAACGGGCTGATGGACCTGTGGAGTCAGATATTCCTGCTTGACGGTGGCAGGCGGTTGGGAAAGACGATTACCGCTTATCGCCATCGCTGGTTCTATCCGGCTGGCGGGTATGGCCATGTCGTGTACAACTATGAGCCGAAGCCCGGCGCCCGTGACGAGATTTATCAGGCTATCTCGGATATCTGTGTCAGCATGAAAGCCGACGATTATATCCATTTGCCGTCAGTGCTGTACAATACGATTTCCGTCCGTTTGCCGGATACGGCGAAAGCCCAGTACAAAAAGCTGGAAAAAGACCTGGTGCTGTCATTGGGGAATGATGATACGATTGTTGCCAGTACGGCAGCTGTATTGAGCAGCAAGCTTCTGCAGATGGCCAGTGGGGCCGTCTATGATGAGAATGGGGAAGTAACCGAACTGCACCGGGCAAAAATCGAGGTATTGGCAGAGATAGCCGAGGTAAATACAAATAAACCGATGCTGGTATTCTACTGGTTCCGGCACGACCTGGAACGGCTGCAGAAAGCCTTTCCGAAGGCCCGTCAGCTGAAAGGGGCACAGGATATCCGGGACTGGAACGACGGGAAGATACCAATGCTGCTGGTCCATCCGGCATCGGCGGGGCATGGACTGAACCTGCAGAAAGGCGGCAGTCTCATCGTCTGGTTCAGCATGACCTGGAGTCTGGAACTGTATCAGCAGGCGAACAAGCGTCTGCATCGGAGCGGACAGACCCGTACCGTGGTCATCCACCATCTAGTAGCGGAAGGCACGATAGACGAGGATGTGATGAAGGCCTTGCAGGAAAAGAGACAAGGGCAGGACAGCATGCTGGAGGCCGTCAAGGCCCGTATACGAGAATATAAGGAGTGAGAAATATGGATAAGGATAACCGTAAAAGGATAGCCGCAAATGGCGGCAGTATATCGACATCCGTCCTGATTTATATGGCACTGCATGACGACGACGCGCTGCGGTTTGGCAGCAAACGGTTGAACCGCATAACGGCATGGGCCGTCAGGAAGAGCTCACAGATCAATCACAGCCCGGACCGGCTCCATGACTGCCGGAAACAGATTGCTGGGCACGGACTGGATTATCAGCTGCAGAGGGATTTCATCCATGTATTGCTGAAAGGATTGAAATTTACGGGAAAACTGGAATATACAGGCGCATGGGAAGGCGCTGAGACCACGTATACGATTATTTTCCTGGCCCTGCACGAGCTGTATGGCCTGGGGCCGCAGAGGCTGAAGCGTATCCAGCGGCGCATCAAAAGTTACGCCTGGTTTATCCGCGAAGGAACGACCCATGTACTCCAATACATGAAATGCCTGAAACTGGAATGCGGACAGAAGTATAGAGCGCTGGATCTTTATGAAAAACAGTATGGAGAAGTACGACTTTAGGAGGAGGTATGTGTATGAAATGGGTAGATGCAAATGAACAGCTTCCGATTCCGCAGCGGCGTGTACTCGTAGCGATGCACGCCGGTACAGAGTGGGAATTTAAAGCCGTCGGGGTGTTTTGCCATGACCATTGGATTGTAGACGGGGAGGCCCGTCTCATCCCGATGTGTGAAGTAGATTATTGGGCGCCGATAGCCTCGACGCCGAAGCGATAAGGAGGAACTAACATGACGATTATTATTGCAGGCGTGATTATTATTTTAGGGATTTCGTTCGGGATAGGAATCTTATTTAAAAATAACGGAACGATCACACTGGCGACATGTGCAGCAGCACTGGTAACATTCGGCATTTTTGTTGCCATGGCAGCCGGCATTGTCTTTGGATATCCGGTATATAAAGTATGGGAACAGAGCAAGGCCGGAGAAGCAGCATTGGCTAAAGCAACCCAGGACCGTCAAGTCAAAGTCCAGGAAGCCGAAGCAGAAATGGAAGCAGCCAGCAAACAGGCCGAAGCAAACCGTATCCTTGGCCAGAGCGTCCGTGATTACCCGGAAGCGATGGAACAGAAATGGGTGGAAGCTATCGAAAAAACATCCAACCAGGTGATTTATCTGCCGACGGAAGCCTCCATCCCGGTCACGGAATCCAGCCGGATGGCCGTGAAAAAACAGCAGGAAAAGTAAATTCAGGTAAAATCAGACAGTAGTATTGGCGGACAGGGTAGGCCGGGCTTATCCTGTCTACCGTATTCCATAGACTGGAGGCTGGGTATGGACAAGTACAACGCTAGTCATAAGAAGGACCTGACAGCCTATCAGGCAATCACCGGCCTGGAAGCAGACGTGCGGAAGCATAGCTTTAAATTAGCCGCCCTGCTATCTGCCATGGCGGCTATGGCCGGCTTCGATATGAAGTATGTTCAGCTAAGGCATCGAAAGACCGGGTTTCAGGTGACAGCTAACGGAAAGGAGCATATTCATGGACGCAGATAAGATATATAAGCATAACGACTATATCACATTGACTAAGAGCTATTTACGGGAGTATACGCCTCTAAAGTCCGCAGAATGTAACTTGCTGGAGCTGATTGATGGCATCGACCTGGAATTACAGGATGTATCCGTGAAGGCAGCTGCCTATGGCGCAGAACAGGCAGGTGGCGTCAAAGAATTAACTGATACGGAGCAAGCCGCGGAAAAGCGATTGTACCTGGCCCATCGCCGGTGGGAACTTATACAATACTGGCGTCGTGTCTCCAGCCTCTGCAAGCGGATTGATACGGCTTTGACATCATTGCCTCCTGAAGAACGGCAGTTGATACAGTTATATTATTTTGACCGAGTCGGATACACCGAAATCTCCCGGATCATGCATAGCAGTGAACGCTCCTGCCGACGCCAGGTGCAGCAGGTCACGACGCAGGTAGCTAGTATGCTGTTCGGCCCCTTTGCCAAGGAACAAGTCATGTTTGTCAGCTAAAAATGAAAAGTTGGCCGTTTTTTGGCCGGATTTTCGTGTCAAGGTGTGATATACTGTAAACTGTCGATAGAAGGGAACAAGGAAATCCCAAAAACAACAGAATAGGAAACCGTCTCTGATGCAGGGGCGGTTTTTTTGTACGCAGGAATAAGGAAGGTGTTAACGTGCAGGTTATAGAAAAACAGGTAGCAGAGCTAATCCCTTATGAAAACAATCCCAGACATAATGAGGACGCTGTGAAGTTCGTGGCCTCCAGCATCCAGCAGTTCGGTTTCAAAGTGCCGATTGTCATCAGCCCGGACAACGTCATCATCGCCGGGCATACTCGTGTCATGGCAGCAAAGGAGCTCGGTATGGATACCGTTCCATGTGTGATTGCAGATGATTTGACGGAAGAACAGATGAAGGCGTTCCGCTTGGCGGACAACAAGGTCACTGAAGCGAGCGGGTGGGACTGGGACAAGTTAGAACAGGAATTGGACGATCTAACGGACTTTGATATGGGTGCTTTCGGTTTCGATGTGGATACCGTTCTTGATGATACAGGAGAAGGATCCGATGGTACAATCAATGATTTCTTTGAAGCGGCCCCGGATACGCCGGAGTCGGAAGCCAGACCGAAAGAGTCGGCTAGGACAGTTACCTGTCCGCACTGTGGCCAGACGTTTGAAATATGAAGCTGTTCCTGGCCCTTAACAGTGTCAATATAGCCCCTATGGGGGGGTGTTGGAAGGAGTTAAGTCGTAAGGCTGCATCTATGAAAATTTATCTGACAGGTTCAAACGGCAGGTGCTGGTGCTTAACCCGTCAGCTGGCAGGGGGGGGATGAAGCACTGAATATGTATCTATCTGGTACCGGGCTCTGGCGGTATGCGCTGGACGGTACCCGTCATCTGACGTTACCAGGTCTGCACAGTTTTTATGTACTGGAATCTTTTGCTTATATTCAGACGGATGACATACTGATTCCGCTGATTCCCTATTTCAAAGGCTTCATGCTGGATAGCGGAGCGTTTACGTTTATGCAACAACAGAAACAGAAAAGCGTGGCCGTTGATTTTGACGCGTATCTGGACAAGTATATCGCGTTTATCAACACATACCATATAGACCAGTTTTTCGAATTGGATATTGATAACCTGGTTGGCTATGAGAAAGTGAAACAGTATCGACGGATTCTGGAAAAGCGGACAGGGAAGCAGTGCATTCCTGTATGGCATCGGAACCGGGGGAAGGACGAATTCTTACGGTTATGTGATGAGTATTCCTATGTAGCGTTAGGTGGGATTGTTAGCAAAGAGATTCGGCTTACAGAGCACCGTTTCTTTCCCTGGTTCATCCGGGAGGCCCACAAACGTGACGCGAAAATCCATGGATTAGGGTATACCCATCTTAAAGGGCTGCGTAAATACCATTTTGATAGTGTGGACTCCTCATCCTGGACATCAGGCAACAGGTTTGGTCACGTTTACCGATTTAACGGCCGGACATTGGAAAAGATCAACAAACCGGAAGGTTTCCGCGTCCGGACGCGTGAAACAGCCATTCAGAATTTTACAGAATGGGTGAAATTTTCCCAGTACGCAGAACGAAATCTGTAAAAATAAGGCGCCGGGAGTCGGTTACAGAAAGGAGTTATTACGAATATGAAAAAAGAAGCCATTGTGCTATTGTCTGGGGGCATTGATTCTACGACATGCCTGGCTTTAGCGGTAGAAAAATACGGAGCAGAAAAAGTATTTGCCTTATCCGTTTACTATGGCCAAAAGCATGTTAAAGAAATGCAGGCTGCGGAAAAAGTAGCCCGGTATTATGGGGTATTACGTCAGGAAATTAATCTGGCGGGTGTTTACCACTGGAGTGACTGCCCATTATTGGCACATTCTGACAAGCCGATTAAACATGAGACATATGCGGAACAGTTAAAGGAATTAGGCGGAACGGGTACCGTCACTACTTATGTTCCTTTTAGAAACGGCCTTCTGCTGTCCTATTCAGCGGCGATAGCTATCAGTGTAGGAGCCTCCGCTATTTATTATGGAGCACATGCGGATGATGCCGCTGGGAGGGCTTACCCGGATTGTACACCTGAATTTGTTAAAGCTATGGATACTGCCATCTACGAAGGAAGTGGTCTTATTTGTCATTTATACGCACCACTTTTAGACCTGAATAAAGCAGGTGTGGTTAAGGAAGGCCTTCAGCTGGGGGCACCGTACGCTTTGACTTGGAGCTGCTATGAGGGCGGAGATATTCCCTGCGGTGTATGTGGGACTTGCCGTGATCGGGCGGCGGCCTTTGCAGCTAACGGAGTGCCGGATCCGGCAAGGGAGGCATGAGACTATGTATATTGTAGAAAAAACGTTTACCGTCTCCGCGGCACATAAGTTAAGGCTGGATTACGAAAGCCCCTGTCAAAATCTGCACGGGCATAACTGGAAAATCACGATTACCTGTGAATCCCCTAAGCTGGATGTTAATGGAATGGTCATCGACTTCAAAACAATCAAACGGCTGATAGAAAAGCGGCTGGATCATCATGTACTGAATCAGGAGCTCCCAGGTATGAACCCGACAGCGGAAAATATTGCGAAATGGATTACAGAGGTCGTTCCGTATTGCGTAAGGGCAGCGGTACAAGAAACAGAAGGGAACGTGGCAATCTATGACTCCAGAATTTAGGAATACGTTTCTTGTCAACGAGATTTTTGACAGTATCGAAGGTGAAGGAATCCGGGCCGGACAGCTGGCAACATTCATCCGGCTAAGTGGATGCAACCTGCGTTGTTCGTACTGTGATACGGCTTATGCCTTTGAACAGGGGAAGACAATGGCTATATCGGACATCCTGAGCAGTGTCCATTATACCAATGTTACATTGACAGGCGGAGAACCGTTACAGCAGCCGATAGGCCCTTTACTAGAGGCTTTATCTGGGCATGAAGTCAATGTGGAAACAAATGGCAGTATAGACATACGGCCTTATCAGGCATATTACAACACATTCTTTACCATAGACTATAAGTGTGGCTCTTCCGGCATGGGTAAGGCTATGTTCCTGCCGAACTTTGAGCACCTGCGGCCCCTGGATGTGCTGAAGTTTGTTGTCGGATCTGTTTCGGACCTTGTTGAGGCCGCTGACTTCTACGATGCATTTAAAAGCAGATTGGCAGATGTGCCAATCTATGTAAGCCCGGTCTTTGGGAAGATAGAGCCAAAAGATATTGTGGCGTTTATGAAAGAACGACGGCTGGTGCATTGGCGGGTCCAGTTACAGCTGCATAAATTCATCTGGGACCCGCGTATGAGAGGAGTATGAAGTATATGGAGACAGAAAACCGTAGAAAGGCTGAACAGGCCGTTCGTGACCTCCTGTCTGCGCTGAACATTCAGATAAAGCAAGGCATGGAAGAAACGCCGGCCCGTGTCATCCGGATGCTGGAGGAAGTCTGGGCAGGGGAACAGTATACCAATCAGGATTTGGCAAAAATGTATGGCAAGACGTTCCCTTGTACTAATGCGGATATGGTAATAGTAAAGGACATTGAGGCCTTTTCCTATTGCGAGCATCATTTGGCGTTGATTTACAATATGAAAATCAGTGTAGC
This sequence comes from Megasphaera sp. UBA4233, assembly GCF_002395615.1. Classification (NCBI taxonomy): domain Bacteria; kingdom Bacillati; phylum Bacillota; class Negativicutes; order Veillonellales; family Veillonellaceae; genus Megasphaera; species Megasphaera sp. UBA4233. Next base: position 112,171 of record NZ_DGXL01000020.1, read on the forward strand.
GTATCTGCCGGAAGGAAAAGTCATCGGTTTGTCAAAGATTGCCCGTATCGTGGATATGTGCTGTAAACGGCTGCAGTTGCAGGAGCGTATCGGGCAGGATATCACGGATGTACTGTCCCGGATTGTCGGGCCTCATGTCTGCGTTCGTATCGAAGCAAACCATTCCTGTATGACGGCCCGGGGAATTAAGAAACCGGGGAGCAAGACTGTGACCGTAGCAAAGCATGGCGCATTCAATGACCCGGATGTATTTTCTGAGTTCCTTGAAATGCTTCGGTAACCGGGTTATTCATTACAACTGAAAAGAGTGGTGGTGGGTATGTGAAATTGAAATTGTGGGAACTTGCATACAACGATTATTTACAGGGAATGAAGTACGCGGATATTGCAGAAAAGCATGGCGTGGCTCTGTCCACTGTAAAATCCTGGGCTGTGCGTTACTGGAAACACCCAGAAAAGGGTTGCAAAAAAAGTTGCGACCCGCCCCATTTGCAACCGGAAAAAGTTGCAAAAAAGAAGAAGCGCGGTGCCCCTTTTGGCAGTCAGAATGCTAAAGGGCACGGTGCACCGAAAGGCAACCAGAATGCCAAAGGAAAACACCGTCCGGGAGGCGGCGCCCCGGTCGGAAACCAGAACGGCTTGATAACAGGGGAGTACGCTAAGATACTGACATCAACATTTACAGCGGAAGAAGTCGGTATCTTTAACGCAGCGGCGACGGACCCGCTGGACCAGATTGACCGGACTATTCAGTTCCTGGCTGTCCGGGAGTTTCGTATGCTGAAATTACGGGAGGCCCTGTTACGGCAACGGGAGGAATTGCGGCAGAAGAACTCCGCCAATACTTTTGACCTGGTACAAGATACTACCCTGCTAAAAGAGTCCAGAAAAGAAAAAGATCATATCATGGTTACGACGGAGCAGCGGTTATCTGAAAAAATATTAGCCATCGAGGAAGCCCTCACGCGTGTACAGGAGAAGAAAATACGGGCTATTGAAGCTAAGCAGCGGATCCTTAAGGACAGAGCTGCTTCCCAGGATGTACAGGACATCCATATCACCATTATGCGAAAAGAGAAGGCTGCTGAATGAATATTGTGAAAGAAGTGAATCCTCATTTTGAGGATTTTTTATTTAACTGGGATTATAAATTCTATTTTCTTGTAGGCGGGTACGGTTCTTCCAAATCCTATCATGTGGCGTTAAAAATCATTCTGAAGCTGTTAGCGGAAAAACGGACGTGTCTGGTTGTCCGGGATGTTTATGACACCATCCGGGATTCCTGCTTTTCCCTGTTCAACGAAATTTGTGAAGATATGGAGCTGACGCAGGTTATCCGGTTCACGGCCTCTCCTATGCAGATGAGATTTGTCAACGGAAGCCGGGTCCTGTTCCGGGGCCTTGACAAGCCCAGCAAACTAAAATCCATCAATAATGTCAGCCTGATATGGATTGAGGAATGCTCTGAAATCAAGTACGCCGGCTTCAAGGAACTGCTGGGCCGTCTCCGGCATCCTAATCTAAAGCTGCATATGCTGCTGTCTACGAATCCGGTTTCCCGGTCGAATTGGACCTATAAGTTCTTCTTCAAAAATAAGAGGATAGATGACCAGGAGCTGTATGAAAAACGCGTCCTGAAGGTAGGAAATGTCTATTACCACCATTCCGTGGCCGACGATAATTTGTTTCTGCCGGCAGAGTACATCGAACAGCTGGACGAAATGAAGACGTATGACGAGGACTTGTATCGTATTGCCAGGTTAGGGCAGTTTGGTGTCAACGGCCTGCTGGTCCTGCCCCAGTTTGAGGTACAGCCGCATGATCAGGTCATGGCAGCAGTTGACCATATCCCACAACGGTTCCGCCGGGTAGGCATGGACTTTGGGTTCGAAGAATCCTATAACGCAGTTCTGCGGATGGCCATAGATGATGAACATAAATGGCTGTACATCTATTGGGAATATTACAAGAACCATATGACCGATGATGAGACGGCGGATGACCTGCAGGAATTCGTCCATACCCGGGAACGCATTAAAGCGGATTGTGCGGAACCGAAAGCCATCCGATATTACCAAAAGCGGGGCTTTAACATGGTAGCCACGCATAAGAGCAACGGCGGTACCCGACATTCCCGGCTGGATAACACGCGCAAGATGAAACGGTTTCACCGGATCATCTGTTCCGACCAGTGCCCGCACTGTATCGAGGAGCTGCAGGAGCTGACGTATGCTACGACACGGGACAACGAAATCATCCCGGATGAGTTCAACCGGGACCCTCATACATTCAGTGCTATGTGGTACGGGCTGGATGACTACGATGTAGCCAACCTGAAATTTGCATTACGTAAGGAGGACCTTGGGTTATGAAGATACAGACAACCAAAACCGAATTATCTATGCAGGATATTGCCCAGGTCTGTTTGCGGCATGACACGTTTTATCAGCGTATCCTGCACTTGAAAGACTATTACCTTGGGCATCACGATATCCTGCATAAGGAAGCCCGGGCGAACGGCGCACCGAATAACAAGGTCATAGCCAATTTCTGTAAGTATATTTCCGATATGAACACCGGCTTTTTTATCGGCAAACCAGTAGCCTATGCGTCCTTTACAGGCAATGGTGACGAAGTGCAAGCCCTGCAGGAAGTATTCAAGTATAACGATGAAGCCGCCCATAACATGGGTCTGGCAGAGGAAGCCAGCATTACAGGGGACGGTTATGAACTGCTGTACATGGATGATGACGCCAATATCCGTTTTCAGACGATTCCTTCAGAGGAAGTCATCCTTATTTGTGATGCATCCCTGGAAGAAAATATTCTATATGGTCTTCGCCATTACCGGGTTTATGATCTGGACGGCGTGACGTATCAGGAATTCGTAGATGTGTATGACGAACATACCGTAACCAACTACGCATACAATTCCGGTACACTACGTCAGATAAGCGGCCCGCAGCCTCATTTTTTTGACGGTGTACCTATCGTCGAATACGCCAACAATCAGCTCCATACCGGCGATTTTGAAGGTGTGATTACTCAGGTTGACGCCTATAACCTGGCCCAGAGCTGTACAATGGATGACATGGAGGACTTCACGGATGCGTATCTGTGTCTGTGTGGTTTGGGTGGAACGACAGCCGAGGATATACAGGAAATGCGCCGGAATAAAGTGCTGATGCTTCCGGATGAATCCTCAGATGCGAAATGGTTGATTAAGAACCTCAATGACACGTATATCGAGAACATGAAGACCCGGCTGGAGAAAGATATCCATAAATTTTCCAGCGTGCCGGATATGAGCGATGAGGCGTTTTCCGGGAATGCTTCCGGTGTCGCTATCAAGTATAAGCTCATCGGCATGGAGCAGATCCGCAGCCGTAAGGAAGTCGGATTCAAGAAGGGCCTGCAACGCCGGATAGAGCTGATTGCAGGTATGTTGAAGACGAAAAGTGCGGCAACGATTGATTTCCGGGATATTGAAATCGCCTTCACGGCGAACATCCCGGCGGATATCAAAGAGCAGGCAGATATCGTTAAAGAGCTGTATGGTCTGGTTTCCCAGAAGCGGCTGTTGTCCCTGCTGCCGTTTATTGCCGACCCGGCGACTGAAATGGATGAACTTAAGAGGGAAGAAACGGAACGCCAGGACGCTTTCGGGAGTGATATAAATGACGGACGAACAGTACTGGGCCCAGCGGATGGCGGAGCTGGAGGAGAAATGGAATAAGAAGTGCCGACAGGAACTGGAAGTCGAGCTGATTGCTTACTACCGACAGGCATTGGAGCATATCCGTAAGGACGTTAACGACCTGTATGCCAGATTTGCCAGGGATAACGAGTTGACATATGTAGAAGCATCCCAGCTCCTGCAAGGCAGTGAGTACCGTGTATGGCGTATGGATATACAGGACTATTTGAAACAGTACCGGGATACAGGCAGCGCGGAAATTCTCCGGGAGCTGAATACGCTGGCCATGCGCAGCCGGATTACCCGGCTGGATAAGCTGTACTCTGAAACACTGGTACACCTTGCAGACCTGACAAAGAAAACGGAAGACAGAGTAGACCGGTTCCTGCCGACAGCCTATAAGGACTTCTATTATCATAATCTGTACAATATCGGTCAAAAAGCCGGGTTACAATCTGCGGTAACGGCTGTTGACGATAAACAGGTGCTGGATATCCTGAAAACACCATGGAGCGACAAAAACTATAGTCAGCGGATCTGGAAGAATAATGCAAAACTGGCCCAGACTATCCAGCAAACCATAGTCCAGGCTACGCACAGAGGCACCAGTATAGATACACTGTCCCGGCTGGTCTCCCGGCGAATGGATGTAGGTGTCAGTGATGCCCGACGTCTGGTCCGGACGGAGTTGAATTTCAGCGAGAACAGAGCCGCTTATGACAGCATCAAAGATGCAGGTATGAAATACTATCGGTTCATTGCAACGCTGGACCGTCGTACGTCAGCGACCTGCCGGGAACACGATGGCCATGTCTACGAACTGGACGAATACAGCCCCGGCAGTACTGCTCCGCCACTGCATCCAAACTGCCGTTCTACTATCAGTGGCAGCCTGTACGGACCAGGGAAGAAGAAAACCGGGACACGGATTGCCAGAGACAATAATGACAAGGCATACTATGTACCGGCTGACATGACGTACCGGGAATGGTATCAGCAATATGTAAGCGCTGCTTCCGTTCAAAATTTTAAAAAAGTGGTTTTATCAAATGAAGAAGAGATTGTTAAAAGGTCGGGAAAAAATTTGGCTTTTAGGCAGATTGCCACTCAACCCAATTTACATATTGCTAATGGCATAACATTAAAGCCAAAACAGATGCATGTCTTGCAACAACGGGTTGCAAGCGCTGCTAAAGTTATAGGTGTTGCTAATTATAGTTTACCTGATTTCTACATAGCAACTGAGTTGCAACTTGATACGAACTCACTGGCCATGTATAACTGGAAACAGAACAGGGTATTTATTACGCTTGCATTACTCGATGAGTCAAAGATGATGACACTGCAAAAAGATGGGGTACTGCCTGATAACCCACTAAGCACCATAGTTCATGAGCTTATACATTGGAAAGATGCAGAAAGGTATAGGAATTCACATCATACTATGGATGGATACATGGACTGGGTAATTCGTAAGTGTAGGGAAAAGCTTGTAGAACTTCAAAAGAGAGGATATAATATAAGTGTGAGCAATTATGCGCAGGAAATGCTTATTCAACAACGCTTTGATGAGGTTTATACGGAAATTCGAACCCTGAAACTTTTAGAAAATAGGTGAACATTATGAGATTTAATACCTCTGATGATATGAAAAAATTAGAAAAAATATTTATGCCCTATCTGGATTTCTCAAAAATAAATTGCCCCTTTAAGCCAGGTACCCCTGATAAGGTAAAAGAAGCAAAAGAAGAATGGGATAGAAAGATGAATTCCATGATAAAAAAACACGAAGAGTTAGCATCATTCACAGGTTAAACTAAAATAACATAAAAGCACCCAGCCTTTTCTGAGCTTGGTGCTTTTTTCGTATCCGGAACAGGAGGCAGTTATGCAGTTAGACTGGTACAATAAGGCTCCCCGGAAGAAGGGGCCGCCAATAACAAGTACATAGTGATCCAGCGTCTGAGAAATCAGGCGCTTTTTTGATGTATATTTTTAAGGAGGGAGAGCATGGACGATTTTATTTTTGACCTGCAGCGCTTCGGCAATAGCGATGGAGGTAGTAACGGCAGTACAACAGGTACCACAACGCCAGGTACTACCGGGTCAGATGAGGGCAACTCCGCAGGCACTAATGACGACGAGCAGAAATCCGGCACGACTGGCCCCGCACAGGAAACGGATGTCCAGAAACGGATTGACGAGGCGCTGGCTAAAGCCAAAGCACGATGGGAAAGGGAATACCAGCTAAAGGCAGAAAAGGCTAAGAAAGAAGCTGAACGCCTGTCCAAACTGTCTGAAGAAGAACGGGCTAAGGAAGAACAGGAGGCCATGAAAAAGGAACTGGAGACCAAAGAAAAAGAGCTGAACCGTAAAGAACTGAAGCTCGAAATGGTCAAGGTACTGGCTGACCGTAATCTGCCTGTGGAGTTCATGGATTACCTTATCGCCGATGACAATGAGTCTACTATGGAACGTATCAAAACATTTGATAAGCAGTTCAAGAAAGCCGTAGAAACAGCTGTAAATGAAAAACTCAAAGGCAAGGCCCCAAAAGCCGGGAGTACTGGGAGCGGTAACAATGCAGGTGCAGGCGTGAAAAACGGCTTCTTTGAAGCAATTTATAAGAATCAGGCTAAACGATAAGAGGAGGAATTTATTATGGCAGATACTACGTATTTAAAAGACAATTTAACAGGGTTTGTCCCCACTCCGATTGCGGCTGAAATCATTGCGGATGTTGTCCGGGGCTCCAGCGTGATGCGCTTATCCACAGTGCAGCCGATGGAATCGGAAACGAAGAAATTCCCGGTCATGGTATCCGGTCCTGGGGCGTACTGGGTCGGTGAAACGGAACGCATCCAGACATCTGTTGCTCAGTGGATTTTTCCGGAACTGGTGGCTAAGAAAATCGGCGTTATTATTCCGGTTAGCAAGGAAAAACTGGAAGATACGACAATCGACGTATTTTCTACTGTTAAGCCGTACATTGCGGAAGCCTTTTACAAAGCTATTGATGCTGCCTGCTTATTCGGCACAAACAGCCCGTTTGCAAAGAACATCGTAGGTGTGGCTACAGCCGGGAAATATACAGTCACGGAAGGTACGAACAAACAGCTGGATTTGGACATCTCGGATGTCATGGCAAAAGTAGAAGACAACGGCCTGGATGTAGACGGTTTCGTTGCTGGGTATGATATGAAGAATTCCCTGCGTAAACTCCGTGACGCTAACGGCAATCAGCTGTATGTACAGGACGTAGACCAGAATACACTCTATGCTCAGCCGATTGAATTCTGCCGTAATGGTGCCTGGGATGCTACGAAAGCCCGTGCAATCGCCGGCAACTGGAAGTATTCCATCATCGGCATCCGTGACCAGATTCAGTATGAAACACTCCGGGAAGCGACACTGACTACGATTACCATGGAGGACAGCAAGCCGTTATCCCTGGCAGAGAATGACATGGTGGCCATTAAAGCCACTATGCGTCTGGGCTTCCTGCCTGTAAAGGAAACAGCATTTGCCGTACTGGCACCAAAAACAACCACGTCTACAGCCGGTTAAGAAGGAGAGATAGCCTATGCGTGTGATTACTGCAGATGAGGCCGTCTCCCAGATTACGGAAGCCGTTGCAGTGACCTCTGCAACGGCAGCTCCAGCTGAACGACTGGCCCGGAAATTCGTGTACGATGTGCTGGATTATTGCAACCGGGGGGATTTCCCGGAAGCGCTGGTATATGTAGCAGAGGAAATGGTGACACGCTGGCTGGAGGATAAGGAGACCGGCGGCCGGACACCGGTAAAGAGCATCGAACAGAATGACACCAAATATGAATTCGCAGTATCGGATACGACGGCTACAGGTAGCCCAATAGAGGATGATTTTAACAGCATCAAGCCGAAACTGAATCTGTATCGCCGTCCTATGAGCTTGTAAGAGGTGATAGGTATGACTATGCCCTGGAACCGATGCAAGGCCCTGTTATCGCAGTATATGTACACTGATACAGTGACAGTATACCGCCAGCAGTCCGTAGAGGATGCGGAGGGGGCCGATGATTATGACCTTGTGGCCGTGTATACGGATACCCCGTGTCATCTGACGCAATACGGGAAAGAACTGCAGAGCGGGCAGCTGGCACGGGAATTTTTCACAAGGACGGACCTGCGCATCTGTCTGGATCCTAAGTACGATATCCTGCCGAACGACATACTGACGATTACCCATGATGGGCAGACGTTCCAGCTCAATGCCGCAAAGGCCTTCAAGTATCCGACGCATCAGGAAATCAGCGTCCGAAGAGAGGAGGAAGCCTGATGGGAATGCATTTTGGTGGCTTCGACGCCTTCGATGAGCGATTAGCCAAAATCGAGGAACAGGGAGCTAGAAAGATGAACACGTTCGTCGCCCAGGAAGCAGAAGTAATCCGGGGGAAAGTTCAGGACAATACTCCTGTTGATACAGGCCGGCTGAAAGGTGGCTGGAAACGGTCCAGGGCGGTACAGGGCAAGGTGGAAATCTATAATAACGTCGAATATGCCGCTCATGTCGAATACGGACACCGGACCCGTGGCGGGAAAGGATTCGTAAAGGGGAGCAAAATGCTCCATCGTGGGATGCTGCAGGCGGAAAAGACGTTCCGGGATGATGCTGATACCATCATGAAGGCGGTGCTTGATGAATGATTACACTGCGTGAAATCAAAGCGGCCATCGTAAACGTACTGAAAACAAAATACCCGGAATGCAGGGTGCACTTCGATAATGTAGAAAAATCGGATGCGCCTTATTTTTATGTCGAACTGATGCCGACAGCGACAACAGTCGATGATGTATATAGTGACCGTCTGATCCAGGTGGATGTTACCTACATCCATCCGAAAGACGCCATGGGCCGGGTTAACCGCACAGCTGTCTATGATGTAGCGGATACCCTTGACAGGACAATCCGGCCGGTGCTGGCCATTATGGACCGGCACATCACTATTTTGGATGCAGAGATGACCGTCGTGGATGACATCCTGCATTATATTTTTAATCTTGATTTCCGTGACGCCTGGACCGATGAAGAAGCCGGCCGCGTCCAGTATGAACTGATGCAGTCGATGCAGTTGCAGGTGAACGGGACTGATCTGACAGAGGAGGAATAGACTATGCCAGCACAGGAACAGGAATTATTCGGTCTGCCGCAGGTACTGATTAATTTCCGTACGAAAGGCACGACAGCTATTAAACGGAGTGCCATGGGGATCGTTGCGATGATCCTCCACAATGAATCGAAAGATGAAATCCATAACTATACGATCCGGGATGTATCAGATATCCCGGAAACGGGTCTTACCGATGAAAACGTAGACCTGATCAAGAAATGTCTGCTCGGGACACCACTTCGGGTCCTGGTGTACACACTGCCCCTTTCAACCGTAGAAGGCGCGACTAAGACACAGGCCAACGTCCTCAAGATGCTGGCCAACATCAAATGGAACTGGCTCTGTGCCCCGACATCCACGACGCAGGAACAGAATGACCTGGCATCATGGATTAAGACGCAGCGCACGACAAAACGGAAAACTTTCAAGGCCGTATTGTCTGAACAGGCCGCCGACCATGAAGGGGTTGTCAACTTCTGCACGAACGATATCAAGGTGCAGACTGATACCGACAGCTCTGGCAATCCTGTCTATACAACGTATACGTCGTTACAGTATACAGCCCGTATTGCTGGTATTTTGGCAGGGCTGTCTCTGGACCGCAGTGCCACGTATTTTAAACTAACAGAAGTAGAAAGCGTAGAGGTCTACGAAGATATCGATACGCTGATTGACAAAGGCGAACTGCTTCTCATCGATGAACAGGATGGCGATGGTGTTAAGATTGCCCGCGCCTGCAATTCCCTTACGACCTTCACCACGGACAAGGGCGAAGAATTCCGTAAGATTAAGATCATTGAAGGCATGGATATGATTACCGATGATATCCGTGATACGTTCAAGAAATATTATGTCGGCAAGGTCATCAATGATTACGACCATAAGATGCTGTTTATTTCGGCTATTCTGGTCTATTTCTCCGAAATCAAAGGGAACGTACTGGATGCTGATGCCGATAATACGGTAGATATCAATGAAGAGTATCAGAGCAACTATGCTAAGCTCCATGGTGATGACCCGACGGAAATGTCGGTCATGGAAATCCGCCAGTACAATACCGGTGATACGGTTGCGCTGGTCGGCAATATCCGTCTCGTAGATGCTATGGAAAATCTGACGATTGATTTTACCCTGTAAGGAGGTCTTATAAATGGCAAGAAGCCCATTTGATGTGCAGTATCGAGGTCGTAGACGCTGGAACGGGTCCCACGGCAAGGTATGGTGGGACAATGAATTGCTTTTTGAAATCGAAAAGTTTGAGGTAAACGTAGAGCCACAGCGTGAAGATGTGCTGATCGGTAACAGCGTAGATAGCAAAATCGTATCACTGAAAGGCACCGGGACGATTACAATCAAGAGCGTCATTAACCGCAATCTGAATAAATTCCTCGAAGAATGGAAAGCCGGGCACGACCCGCGGACAACTCTGGTAGGTCTGCTGGAAGACCCGGATATGATTGATGCCCAGAAAGAACGCGTCTCGATCGATAATGTCTGGTTCAACAAATTGGATCTGATGAGTTTTGAAAAAGGCAAGGTAGTTGAAAAAGAATATCCCTTCGGCTTCACGCCGGAAGATGCAGCTTATGTAGAAACCGTAGAATAGGAGGAGTATTACATGGCAGTCAGTGTGCAGGATCTGATTAATCAGAAAGAAAAAATCGAGCAGAAGAAACAGGAAACATTTGATATCACTACCAGCGTCGGGGTAATGACCGTAAAGAAAATGTCTGGGAGCCTGATGGCCGACATTATCGATATGTCGGATGGCGGGGATGAATACTGCATCCTCAACAGCGTCGTAGCTCCGAATCTGAAAGACGCGGCACTGCAGCAGGCCTATGGCTGTGCAGAACCGACGGATATCGTTGATAAGCTATTTGACGCCGGAGAAGTACCGGCCATTGCAAGAAAAATCGCCAGTCTGTCGGGCTATGGTGAAAATATCGAAGCAAAGGTACATGAAGAAATAAAAAACTGATTGAGGAGAACTGGGAAGCGGCTACGGCCGCTTTTCTGGTTCTCAGGGGGCATACACTGGACTGGTTCTTCCATCTGGATCCAGTGGAAAAGATATTCTGCTATCAGGCCATGATGCATGAACAGGAACGGCAGGAGCGGCTGATACTGCTGCCATTAAAAGTGAGAGGAGACCGGATGCTATGAGCAATTACATACTGAGCGCTACACTGGAACTCAAGGACCAGTTCACGGCGCAGGTCAATAAAGCACGGTCCGGTTTCAGGGACCTGACAGGTACATTAAAGGATGCAGGCATTGCAACGGACAATGTTGCGGCCGGAATGGGGAAGGCAGGAACGGCGGCGTCACGGGCGGCCCAGCAGGCGGATAAAGCCAAACGGTCCTTCCAGGGCATCCGCGGCACGTATGAAGTAACTATCCGGGCAAAAGACAACGCGACGGAGCCGATACGCAAAGTCAAGGCTGAATTGAATGGCTTGAAAGGGAAAGCGTATACGGTTGCCCTGAATGTGCGGGCCAATGCTATGAAAGACAAGGGCCTGCAGGATATGAAGAACGCCATGTCTGGCATGGCCGGCGGAATGCTCATGGGCACCAGTATGCAGATGGCAGGGGCTGCGGGCATCGGTTTTGGTATTTATGACGCTGTTAAAGGTTATATGGACTTCGAGCAGGAAATGAGTGCCGTAAAGGCTATTTCCGGGGCGACAGAAGACGAATTCCAACGTCTGACCGATGCTGCCATGAAGATGGGCGCCGAAACGAAATTCTCAGCCAAAGAATCGGCACAGGCTCTGGAATATATGGGCATGGCAGGGTGGAAATCAGATGAAATGATTGCCGGCCTTCCCGGTGTCATGAATCTGGCCGCTGCTTCCGGTGAAGACCTGGGGCGTGTATCGGATATCGTGACGGATGCTATGACATCGTTCAAGCTGGCAGCGTCAGATGCCACCATGTTTTCTGATGTCCTGGCGGCCACGGCGACCAGTTCCAATACCAATGTCGGCAAAATGGGCTATACGTTCCAGTATGTCGCTCCGTTGGCCGGTGCCCTGGGGTATACCATCCAGGACACGGCCCTGGCTATCGGCGCCATGGCGGATGCCGGTATCAAAGGTGAACAGGCCGGTACCAGCCTGAGAGCACTCCTGACCCGTCTGGCATCGCCAACTAAAGATTCGGCGGAAGCCATGCAGACACTGGGGCTCTCTATTACCGATTCCGCTGGTAATATGCGACCTCTGCGGGATATCCTGATAGATATACGGAATGGGTTCAAGCAGCTAACCCCAGCAGAACAAGCGCAGGTAGCATCAGCGCTGGCAGGGCAGGAAGCCATGTCAGGGCTTTTGGGCATTGTTAATGAATCGGATGACAAGTTCAATTCACTGGCTGATTCTATTGATAATTCGGCAGGGGCAGCAAAGAAAATGGCTGACATCCGCCTGGATAATCTGGCCGGTGATCTGGAATATCTGTCCGGGGACTGGGACGCCTTTACCATGTCGCTGATGAAAGGCAATACCAGTAATGGCCTGCGTGACTTCGTGAAGGAAGCCGACAAGCTTTTGAGCGATTTCAGCGGAGTGGTTGAGGAACATGGTCTGGGAGCCCGGTCCGTCCTGTCACTGATAGGAGAAGGAATAAAAGATCTGAAAGATAAATTCCTTGCCTTTGACGGCATCGGGTCTGTACTGGCAGGAGGCGCCCTGGCATTCGGACTGAAGAAGCTATATGACTTAGCACAGAAAGTACGCAGTTCCGTCCAGGGGCTGATAACGAAATCGTCAAAGCCACCTGCAGGACCGGAATCAAGTACGACAGGCGTAAAAGATATGATGGTATCAGCCAGGACCGTCATTGTAAATGGGAAGGAATCACCATCTAATACGCCTTCCACTCCTGCACCGGGAACACCAGGTACGAAAACGCCATCTAAAACGAAGACGCCGTCATCGTCCCGTATCGGAGGTGTAATGAGGCGTCTTCCTGTATTGGGTGGATTGACGTATCTGGCTGGCTCTGCGCTGAACGTTGCGTATGCCCCGGAAGAAGAACGAGGTGCAGCGATAAGCGGCGCCGTTGGTGGCGGACTAGGATGGCTCGGCGGTGCGAAACTAGGAGCTATGGCCGGTGGTTTGGCTGGGCCTGTCGGCGCTGCCATAGGCGGTTTAGCTGGTGGGATAGGCGGCGGCCTTTTTGGCGAAAAACTAGGTGATGCGTTCGCGCGGATTGACTGGAACCGGATGAAGCAGCCATTCTCCCGTGCCCTGTCTGAAATGAAAGCTGATTTTGCTAACATGGGGCCACGGTTTGACGCTGATGTACAGGACATGGCGCAGAAAATGGGCCAGGCATGGGAGGATATGAAGACATCGGCAGGACAGAAACTGGACAGTCTGAATGACTGGGCCAATGATACCTGGGACGATATCCAGCAGGGAGCTGAATACACAGGGCAGGGAATCGTGAATAGTTTTTCCGAAGCCTGCGCCAATGCAGAAAATGCCTGGGCTGATTTCTGCAGCTGGTTTGATAGCAATGTTTGCCAGCCTTTGGCAGGGCTGGCCAGTTCCGCTGCAGATAAACTGACGGAATTAGGTTCTGCAGCGGCATCCGTCCCTACGTTCGGTGGTTCGGGACCGTTAGACAGTGCGTTTTCATCTATTTTCCCGCTCGGGCATAACGCGTCCGGCTCGTCTTATTATTCTGGTGGCTGGACAGAAATCAATGAACGGGGTGGCGAAATCGTAGACCTGCCACGGGGAAGCCGTATTTATCCACATGCTACAACGGAACGCATCATCCAGAATGAGCTGGATGGCAGCATGCCGGCAGGCGGCCCGGTCGTCGTCAAAGGCAATACCTTCTATGTCCGGGAAGAAGCCGATATAGACCGCATCGCCTATAAACTGGCTAAACTGATTTCCCAGGGGCATGCCAATTACGGAGGTGGTTACTGATGAGTCTGGGCACGTTAGGCAATACAATACAGGTCCTTTCGGCCATCTTCTCCAGTGGCGGAGTAAGCGGAAGACGGCAGATCATCATTGAAGGTCCTACAGGGCGCCTGGTCATACCGGTAACGCCGGCAAAGTATACTGTCGGAGATGGCCAAAAGAATAAAGTCGTCGATATTACACAGGTCGGGGAAGTTACAGTGTTTGGGATGCCAAAAGCCCGGACACTGTCATTTTCCTGCTTCTTCCCGTCTACTGTGCATGATTATCCGTTCGTCGTAGGTGATTACACAGACCCGACTGCCTGTGTTGAGAAGCTGACAGAATGGAAAGCGTCCCGAAAGCCGGTGCGTGTCATCATTACCGATTCTCCGGTAAACATGCAGATGGCCATCATGGAGTTCTCCTACTGGGAACAGGATGGCAGCCGGGATATCTACTATACGCTCAATTTCACGGAGTACAAAGAACTCAATGTCCCGGCGGCCAATAATGAAAAGCCGATTGACGACGCGACAGGGCTTAAAGTACGTCCGGTTGACCTGGATGCCAAAATCAAGGAAGAACAGGCTAATGTCTCTAAAGGCAAAGCATTATTCCAGAAAGGCTGTGATGTGATGGATATCGCTAAGAAGGCCTACGGGGATTATACCCATTGGCGCCGTGTCGTAAAAAGCAATAACCTGAAGAGTCTGGTCATCAATAACGCCGGACAAATCCGGAAGTGGGTGATCAAGAATTGATCATCAAGCATAAGCAGATCGTCACGGAGACAACGAAAGACGCAAGCGGACGGGAGACAACGACTCAGAAAGACGTGCTGAATGACATATCACGGCTTACTGTTGGCAAGATTACCTGGGAAGGCTCACGGCTTCAGGTGGCCCGGAAACTGACATTTTCTTATGTCCAGGACGCCCGGGACCCGAACCTTCCGAACTACGTCATCAACTGTGGTGAGACGGTCTATGGCTATGATGAAGACGGGAACCTGCAGTTCCAGGGCAATGTGTACAGTGTCGAAAAAAATGTACAGCAGTCTACTGTCACAGTCATGGCCTACGATAATCTGTTCATCCTTTGCCGGTCTAAAACGACGCGGAAATTCACGGATATGCTGGCTGAGGACATTGCAAAAGAGGTCTGTAGTGAACTGGGTATCAAAGTCGGGAAACTGGCCGAGACAGGGAAGAAAGTCTCTTTCATTGCTCAGGAAAAGACGGGCTATCAGATTATCATGATTGCCTATACTGACGCGGCCAATCAAATCAACACCCAGAAGGAAAACAAGGATGATCCGGACGTTCTCTTCCATCCGGTCATGCGCGGCGATGAACTGAATGTCATCAAAAAAGGCGAACTCATCGAAGGCATGGAGGCCAATCAATATATAAACATCGAGAACAGCCAGTATAAAGAATCTATTGAAAGCATGGTCAACAGCGTCATGATTACGGACCAGCAGGGCAATGTCACGGGCTATCAGACAAAAGATGAGTGGATACAGAAGTATTCCATGGTGCAGGATGTCTATAAGAAGAACCCGAATGACAATACCCAGGAAGCCATCAATAAGTTGTTCCATGGCCCCGACCGGACCGGGATTATTGATATGCTCGGTAATTATGCTGCCAAATCCTCTTATTCTATCCAGATTAAGGATATCCTGACAGAATTGTGCGGAAAATTCTGGATTAAATCCGATACGCATACTTTTGAGAACGGTATCCATGAAATGCGGCTCGAAATCGAATTCGAGAACATCATGAACAAAGAAGAAAAGCCCAAAGAAATAAAAACGAAAACAGGCCGTACCGCGTCTGCCATTGGTGGGGCAAACTTAGCGGCCACTGAAGGCGTGCAGGCAGGCTTTGCCGCCTGGGAAGGTGCCACTATGCCGGATGGGCCGGAAGGCTGTGTCGAAGCGGCTACACGCATTGGCAGTTATTACAGCCCGTTCCTGAAACAGGAATATGATGACGGCGTAGCAGGTGTTGACAGGCTGGTGGGAGATGCCGGCGATGGCGTCATTGATTTCGACCAGGGACAGCTGGAAGTAGGGGATTGTGTTGTATATGGCGATAATGACCATGTAGTCATCTATAGCGGTGACGGATGCTATGTCGGTAACAACTCCAGCGCCAATAATGGCAACGGGGCTGTCGGGACTGGCGGTATCTATAATATCGGTCAGACACCAACGAAAATTATCAAAACAAGTCATATGTAGGGGGTGACAGTATGGCCGGAATCCCTGCGGCTTCCCAGTCGGTGGCCGCTATTGTAGATATCATGCATAGAGTTATAAAGGACGAGCTGCCACGGGGGGCACTGGTTGGTATTGTAGAACAGTCCCCGCCTGAACTGGTGGTCCGGGCCAATAATATCCCATTAACGAATAAGGACCTATATTGTTCCCGGTACCTGCTCCCTGGTTATACCCGCCACGTTAAAGGCGAAACCAGCGACAAAGCAGGCGGGAGTGGCGATGCCGAGTATGAAAGCCACCGGCACCCCATCGATAATGATGAAACATGGACGGATACCTTACAACCGGGTACAGCCGTGTTGCTCATCCCGATTTATGGGCAGGACGAACAGCTGTACTGGGTAGTAGACAGCGGGGTGAAATTATGAGTGAATCATATCCATTTACCGGGGCTGTATCGGCCAATACTTACACGTCAGATCTGCCGGTCCCGAAGGAATATGCCTGGGACTTTGACAAGGACTGCTTCCTCTACGATGCACAAGGGAAGCACGTTATAGTGGAAGGCGATGAAGCTATCAAAATCTGGATCTATAAGGCACTCAGCACCGAACGCTTCCGGTACCTGGCTTACAGCTGGCAGTATGGTATTGAGCTAAGGCCGTTTATCGGCAAGGTCATGGGAGTACAGCAGAGATACAGCGAAATCAAGCGTGTCATCATCGAGTGCCTGATGGTGAATCCATATATCAAGAGTATCGATAGTGTTGAGATTACCCATAAAGGCGACAGCGTTTCTATATCCATTGTAATTTCTACGATTTATGGGGAGGTGAGTGTCGATGTATGAAGCACGCGAGCAGGATGAGATTTTAAGCGAACTGCAGGAAAATACAAGCACTGATGCATCCAGTTATGAAGGTACATTTACATACGATGTACTAGCAGCGAACAGCATCGAATTTGCTAAACAGGAAGTAGAACGGGAGCAGGCATATAAAGCCGCGTTTGCGAAAACATCCTGGGGTGATTACCTCGCTATGCGGGCAGAGGAACATGGCATTTTCCGGCGGCAGGCTGTCAAAGCGAAAGGGGCGGTCACTATTACCGGGACCGGCGTAGTCCCCCTGAACAGCCTGTTCCAGACAGAATCAGGCATTACCTTCCAGACAACAAAAGCGGCTACGATTACCCGGAGCGGGGATATCCCTGTCGAATGTACGACTGGCGGTACCATAGGGAATGTAGAAGCCGGTACTATTACGGTTATTCCTATGTCTATCCCCGGTATCAGCAGTGTTACTAATGCAGAGGCAACGTACGATGGATTTGACGAAGAAGATGATGCGTCCTTATATAACCGGCTGATTTTTAAAGTCCGGCAGCCGGCGACATCGGGGAATAAGAATGAATACATCCAATGGGTTACCAGTATTGCAGGCGTAGGAAAGGTTGTGGTCCTGCCATTGTGGAATGGGAACGGCACAGTAAAGGTATTACTGACAGACAGCAACGGGAACCCGGCTTCTGGGTCCCTGCAAAAGACGGTAGCTGATTATATTGAGTCTGTCCGCCCCATTGGGGCCACGGTGACTGTTGCAGCCCCGGACATCTTTGAGGTCAAAATCGCGATTACACCATTAGACAGCAAGAATGCTGATGCAGCAGCCATCAAGACCGTCGTCAACGCATATTTCGGCTCTCATCAGTTTGCAAATATCCGCGTCACTTGTGCAATGATCGGCAAGATGATTCTGGAGGATTCGTCTTGTGGTGTCAATGATTATGAGTCCCTTACCGTTAATGGCAGTTCTACCATGGTGACCGTCACAACGGAACAGATTGCCCAGTGTACCGAGGTGACTATTAATGGCTGATTTTAATTTTCTCCGTATTGATCCAGTAGACCTGGCACGGTATCTGCCGGCATTCTTGGAAAAAGATCCAGTATTTCAACATACCCTGGCGGCGTTATCCAGTGAGCACGAGACACAACGGTTACAGCTCATGGATGTGACGAAACAGTTCTTTGTCAAAACTGCCACATGGGGAATCCCGGATTGGGAGACGTTTTTAGGTCTGCAATACAACGCAGATGATCCACCGGAAAAACGAAAGAACCGTATTTTAATTGCCCTGAAAGGCCCACAGACAACGACCTTAGAACGAATTACGGATATTGTCAACGCGTATGGCACTGGGAATGTAGAAGAACATAACGACAAATATTACTTCATCGTCTTCACAACACGGACGGATGAAGCATCTTTAAAGGAAATGCGGGAAACCATAGAGACATACAAGCCGGCCCATTTAGGATGCTATGTCTATCTGGGATGGTCCTGGAATGGAAAAATTAATTTTGATGGTACGTATACATACGGAACCAGTATGACGGAATGGAGTGATAAATAAAATGGCGAATTACCTGGATAAATGGAAAACAGATTTCCCGGAAGCAATCAACAACCAGAATCGGCCTACAGAAGGTATAGATAATACGCTGGAATTTAATACCGACGGCTTCCCACAGCGTATAACAAATGACCCTGTACACGCGAAGCTCGAAAATGACATGGCTCAACAGCTTTTTTCGAACGACCAGCGCTTAAAAGATGATATCGATTCAGCTGGAGTAAAAGAAGAAAATCACGAAAAAGATACAGCAGCGCACGCTAATGGCATCAAAGGCAATGCTGGCAGTGCGACTAAATTAGCCACTGCACGAACGATTCAGACAAACTTAGCATCAACTTCAGCTGCATCTTTCGACGGGACTGCAAATATCACACCAGGCGTTACCGGGGTGTTGCCTGTCGCAAATGGCGGGACGGGGTCTGCATCTGAAAAATACGTAAAACTAGCTGGCGATACGATGACCGGGACATTGACTATGCAAAACATAAATGTCAAGGCGGCGACAAAACCAAGTGCGGAATCTCAAAAAGATATTTTTGTGTTTACCGGTTCAGATGGTAATCGGTACGGATTCGTGCGATTGAATCATAAAACCGATGGCTCGCATACCATAAGCATTACAAACGTTAATTCGAGGAATATCCCAGGTGGTGGGATTATGTTCAATACTGATACTAGTGGTAATTTAACGAACATTAGTGGGAATACTCCATCTTATGATTCCAGAGGAACGGAAATTACGACTGCAGATTGGGTGCGTAATTTTTCCAATGCTTTAAAAGCCTTAATTGGTACGACCCCAGCCGCCGATAAAATCCCCTATTTCACCGGCGCCTCGTCGGCCGGCCTGACGACATTGTCCGCCTTTGCCCGCACCATCCTTGACGACACCAGCGCCGCCGACGTACGAAATACAATCGGCGCCAATGCACAGAACTGCGGCGGCATCGTAGCTGCGAATTTAGCGGCGAATGGGTACGCCAAATGGGCCAACGGCCTAATTATACAGTGGGGAAAAGCGGACGTTGGTAGTAACGAACAGACTATAAAATTTAATATTGCCTATACAAGCTTTTACGAAGGAGTTTGTACTGATAACGGTAACTTCACACTAGGCGAAAACGCCATCTGGTGCTTCATTAAAGATACGAATTCGCAATTCAAAACAGGAGGATATTGGCCAAAAGAAAAAGCTTTCAGTGGCGGCATTGTCCATTGGCTGACAATAGGAAAATAATATTTTTTACACATTAATATCCTATAGCGAACCAATCCATGGCATTGGAATAATTTGACTTAATGTAAAATGCAGATGTAGTTTTTCCACCAGTGTTATGGAATTCCTTTGTTAAAGTGCTTCCGATTGCCTCGGTATTCCATGTAGATGTAACTATGACTCGATATGCATTATTGCTAAAACTGATTGGCAGTGTGACTTTAGTATCTGTAGTACCCACATTTATGTTTCCCCACTGTATAAAGGGAATAGGTGAACATCTAAAACGGATGAGAAATCCATAATTATCAATATATTTTTTTTGCTAAATGAGAAACACGAAATCAACCGTATCATCGGTAGTCTGCATTAAATAAAATCAACTATGGATGCAGATTTTACCGATTTTTAGAGTATCAATAGTAACAGTAATAGAGCCGCACAGCAGACATATTTTATGCATCTGCATGCGGCTCATATAGTATCGCATTAGTAACAAATCATTTCAGTAATTCGATGCACTTGCGGAGCTGTCGCAGGTTTTTATGCGTGTAGACGCGCTCAGTTACGTCTCCGCCGGCATGGCCTAATATCCTGCGTCTTGCTGTCTCGTTCGCTCCAGCATTGTCCAAAAGCGTGGCAACGGTATGGCGGCAGTCGTGGGTAGTATGGCCGTCCGCATGGATGTCATGCATGATACGGCGCCAGATGAGACAGTAGCGGCTATAATCGTATGAGCGGCCGTTGCTGTCGGTTATCAGGTATGTACCGGATGACTGCATCCGATACGTTATAAACGGTTGGATACGGTGATGGATGGGGATAATACGGATTCCGGCGGCTGTTTTACTGTGTGTTATCCTGATGATTTGCTGACGCAGGTTGATATCCGACTTCTGGAGCGCCAGCAACTCACCAACACGCATGCCTGTATACAGCAATATCAATATAGTATCCACACCGTTATGGTTCGCTATGGACCAGAGGCGGTTTATTTTTTGCCTGGAAAAGGTTTTATGCGGATGCACTGGCTTGTTACGCCCCAGTGATAAGAGCGGTGCGTAGTTCCGGCAGGGCATATCGATTTTGATGGCGTAGAAAGCCATAAGGGATATGAGCGACCGTACTTTCTTCAGACTGGAGTATGACAGCCCAGACCTGCGCATTCCGTCAATGACGGTCTGATAATCCTGATATTTTATTTTCTCGTATTCCATGCCGTGAAGTACGGAGCAATGGCGGTATGAATTCCTATAGCCGGTTATGGCGCTGTCTGACGGGCTGGTATCGGCTATATGTCGTGTAATCCAGCGGTGGTATAGTTCGGCAAACGTGATTTTGTGACCAGGAAGGGAGCGATTTCTATGGATTTTGTTATAATCAGCCGCGAAAATTTCAGCTTCGACCTGTGTTGCAAAGTATTCAACTGGCTTCTGCCGGCCATGCTCCGACACTACAAAAACAAACGGCCGCCTCCGAGTACCAGAGAGACGTTTAATTGACCCATACCCATTAGGTTTTCTCATATGACCACCTCATAAATTATTGATAACAGGAGGATACCACATGAAAGATTATTTAATTCAATTCGGCGACGACGGGCGGCGCGGTGCGACGTATGCTGCCAACGTTCATTATTATGTTGCCCAGGACGGGACCGTTACGGATGGGAGTGTAAAAGTACAAGACCTGCTTGACCAGGGGTTTGTCTTTGTCAGCTCAAAAGACTACAATAATTTGCTCGGTAATAACGACGCCAGCCAGGAATATTGCCGGCAGTCTGATGGCACCTTTGCGCCATATGTCGCGCCTGAACCGACCGCAGAAGAACAAGCCACAACTAAACAAAATGCGCTTGATGCTGAATATGCATCGGCACAGCAGGAGCTTGGGCAGTCGTTGCTTGTTGCCACTCTCAATGGCGACACGGATACGGCTGCAAGCATCCAAAACGAATTTGCGGATTTGAACGCATACTACAAAGAGCAGACCGATGCTATTGCCGCAGAATTGGAAGCGGCGAAGAAAGGAAGTGCTGACTAATGGCTTTTAAACTCAAAAAACGTTGTAAATTCTGTGCTCATGTACTCCGTGATGACGGCACCTGCCAGAATCCGAATTGCGTGAACTATACAGATGAAAAGGCTTCCGCTGATGCTACGACATCAGACAGCAAAAAAACAGAAACGAGTGGTGATTAACGATGAATACACTACTCGCTTTTTTTCACGAGATGGCCCCATCTGGTAACCAGGTTGGATGGTGGGCAGCTGTGTCGTGCATTGGCACTGCTTTTTCATATTTGATTGGATGGGATGATGTGATTGAAGCTCTATTAGTGGCTATGGCTATTGACTATATAACCGGCATAATGGCCGCATATATCAACCCATCCCTTGCTTTAAACAGTCAGAAAGGCTTCAAAGGCATCTGCAAGAAAATTGTAATACTCATGCTCGTAGCCCTGGCACATGAGTTAGATAAAGCAACCGGGCAGCCAGCCATACAATCGCTTGTTGTATGGTTCTTTTTAGGGAACGAGGGATTGTCAATAGTCGAAAACGCTGCAAAAGCAGGATTACCCATCCCACAGAAACTACGAGATGCGTTGGAGCAATTAACAGATAAGAAAGGAGAATACCATGAAGGTCATTGATGTAAGCTATTATCAAAAGGATTTGAATTATGATACTGCCGTAGCTCATGGAATTGCGGGTGTCATCGTAAAAATCACGGAAGGGACGAGCATCGAGGATACCTGGTGGGGCCACGTATCTGAGTGCGAAACAAGAAATCTTCCGTGGGGCGTATATTGCTATAGCCAGGCATCCACACCGGAAGAAGCGGCAGAAGAAGCCAATGAAGTACTGTATCTCTTAGGCAAACGGATTCCGCCTATGGGCGTGTGGTTCGACTTTGAATCTCGAGCCTGCTTGAACGCAGATGATCCGACGGCAGTTTGCAGTGCCTTCATCAATGCAATCAACGCAAAAGGTATTCCTTGCGGCATCTATGCCAGCCTGTCCACACTGGAAGATGTTATCAACGTCCAGGCACTGGCTGGCTATGTGCCTTATTGGGTAGCACAGTACAGCAACCGTTGTGACTTCACGGATGAATTCCCAGTACATGTACTGGCGGGCTGGCAGTACAGCGACCAGGGATATATTGGCGATACCAATGTAGACATGAACGAATGGTATTTGGATTTAAACTAGGAGGAAAAAATCATGAGTAAATGGACAGAAATCAGAGACGGTGTACTTGATACCTTGAACGTCGATGAAGTAACAGAAGAATTAAAAGAAATCGTTACCCAGAAAGTACTGGAAGAAGTGTTGCCAGCAGTGGAAGATGTAGCAAATAAATTTGTCGCTACCATCCAGGATCAAGCAAAAACAGAGACAGGATGGGATAAAGCCCGTGACGGCATCATCCTACCACTGCTCATCAACGGATCTATCTGGCTGACAAAATATATCTTGAATAAGACAATCCCAACAGCACAGGCATAAGAAGTAAATAGTTGTTTAATGACAAAAGCTCCTTTGTACTATCAAAAATAATAGTGCAAAGGAGCTTTTATTTAGCATAAAAACTTGATTTATACTATAAAGTTGTTCATTGATTACATTTTATATTTTCGTAACTAATATTTCCATAATTAATATTGGTGTCTTCTAATATTGAGCATTTTTTTATTGCTGCGCCTTGTTCTTCTGGGGTATTAAATTTCTTTGGTAATTCTCTCCCTACAATTGTTTTGTAGTCTTCGTAAATAACACTCATTGATAAAACCTCCTAATTACTGCTTACAGTAAACATCATACAGTTTGCATTTTGATTTTCTACAATTTTTAATGCATTACTATTTGCTAAAGTTTGCATATAAATATGATGCAAAGTTAGCACACAATCTTGCAAATCTTTACAATCATCTATCGCCCGAGAATCCAAAGTTTCTAAGGATTGTATTTTTAAGCCTAACTTTAACAAATCATCGCTATGTATGTGCCTAGAGTGCGAATATGTTTTGTTATGGCTAGATAAAAATTTAACGACATTATTTGCTTTATCTTCTTTGTTTTGAGTTCTATAAAACATGTTATCCATTAACCAGTCTTTTACCATGTGGTCTGCCCATTCAATTGCATTTTTACAATCTCCAACAAAAGTAGGATGATATTTACCAATGATTAGTTTCCATATTAATGCGCTATTAGGGTCTTCTCTAACTGCTTTGAGTGCCTCGTTAAATTCGTCCAAAATTCCAGCACATGACATTCCACCATATTGGGGATCTATGGGTCCTAAATTTGAATGTTTACCCATAACGATTTCTTTGGCAGAAAGAGAAATCATTGCCCCGGCAGACATAGCTATTTGAGGGACAAAGACACGAATATTTCTGCCAAACATCTGTTTAAGATAAAACACCAGAGATTCTGTTGCGGCAATGTTACCACCAGGAGTGTGAAGTATTAAATCTAATCCTTTTTTCCGATCAAGATCACATACTGCTTGCATGAAAGCATTTTTATCATTATCATCAATGGCTGTTTGAGCAAGATTTGGTTTTTGTAGAAAAGCAGAATAATAGGCAATGATATTTCTACCAGTATATTTACACATAGTAGATAAATATTGTTTTCTTAACGCAAGAAGCGGATCCGGTGCATTTTCAATAGCACGTGATACTTCCATCCAATTTGGCATAACCCTCACTCCTATAAAATTTATGTAGTTAAATTATAGCATTTAAATGTCAACAAATAAAGATAAGAAGTAGAAGTTCGGCGCTTCTAGGTATTGATGATACAGACTAAATGATTATTCTGTCGCTTGTAATCAATAGTTTCATCTGGCTGATTAAGCTTGTATTTAGCAAGAGTGCGACCGACACGGCAGCACAGGCATAAAACCAATATTTGTTCAACGGCAAAAGCCCCGGCATTGCGCTGGGGCTCATTTTTTTTGCACTTATATTATAGTTATATAGAGTTATATCTACTTTTACAGACTTTTACAGAAATAAGACCCAAAAATAAGACCCAACCATAAAAATAAGCGGTTCCTCATTCGTGAGGAACCGCTTATTTACTAGTGGTGCGCCTAGAAGGATTCGAACCTTCGCACCCGGTTCCGGAGACCGGTGCTCTATCCCCTGAGCTATAGGCGCATGTCATATAACGTACTTTCATATAATATCACGAATTAAAAATTATTTCAAGACCGGATACGCAGGTTCTTGCTATATTTTTACTGGCAACACGTATCTATATATGGTATTATATAAAATAGGCTTAAAATGGAGTTGACGCAATGATGGAACGTATTTATCTGGATCATGCAGCGGCTACCCCTCTGGATCGGAGGGTGCTGGAGGCCATGATGCCGTATCTGACAAACCAATATGGGAATCCGTCCAGTCTGCATTATTTTGGGCAGCAGGCCCGTGCGGCTGTGCAACAGGCACGGCAGCAGCTTGCCCATTGTCTGGGAGTGGCCTCTGGTGATATTGTATTTACCAGTGGCGGTACGGAAGCGGATAATCTGGCCATACGGGGTTATCTGCGGGCCAATTATCCCAGGGGCGGGCACCTGATTTCATCAGCTGTGGAGCACCAGGCCGTTTTGAATACGTTCAGGGCGCTGGAACGTGAAGGATATGCACTGACGATACTTCCAGTGGATTGCGACGGCCGTGTCTCTCCTGAAGCGTTACGGCAGGCAATCCGTCCCGATACGGTCCTCATTTCCATCATGTATGCCAATAATGAGACTGGCACGATTCAGCCTGTACAGGAACTGGGAGCTATAGCCAGAGAATGCGGAATCGTATTTCATGTCGATGCCGTCCAGGCCTTTGGTTACCTTCCCGTACATCCTATAGAAGATGGCATAGATCTGCTAACCGTCTGCAGCCACAAAATATACGGTCCTAAAGGCATAGGAGCTCTATATATCCGCAAAGGGCTGCAGCTGGCTTCTGAGGCTTATGGAGGACCACAGGAACATCGTCTGCGTGCAGGAACGGAAAATGTAGCCGGAATCGTCGGATTTGGCATGGCGGCAGCTCTTCTGGAAAAGGAACGGCCGGAACGGATTCAAAAAGTCCGTATAGTGAAAGATCTGGTTTACCACGGCCTTATCGAAGGCAATGACTTGTTGCACCTGAATGGCAATTTGTCCCAGTCTTTGCCCAATATTATAGATTTTAGTGTAAACGGCATGGAAAGCCCGGTTCTTCTGATTGCCCTGGACCGGCAGGGCATTGCTGTGTCAGCAGGATCAGCATGTGAAGCCGGGGCAGTTGAACCTTCCCATGTACTGATGGCTATGGGCGTCGGTGAGAAATGGCTCCGCAGCAGTATCCGCATGTCCTTTGGTCCGGAAAATACAACAGAAGAGATTTATACGGTGATACAAGCGATTCAGGATATTACCAGATCTCTTAGAAAAGGAGAAAGATTATGACGAAATGTGTCGCCGTTGCTATGAGCGGTGGAGTAGATAGTTCTGTAACGGCAGCGCTCTTAAAGGAACAGGGCTATGATGTCATTGGCATTACGCTGCGTTTATGGGAAGAGGATCCGTCCTGTCCGGCAGTCGAAAATGTCCATTCCTGCTGTTCTTTATCTGCCGTTGATGATGCCAAAGCAGTGGCTTCTGTCATTGGCATTCCCCATTATACCTTGGATTACAGGAAGTTATTCCGTGACGATGTCATTGATTATTTTGTCCAGTCCTATGTAAAAGGGCAGACTCCCAATCCCTGCATTGCCTGTAATAAATTCATTAAATTTGGCCTGTTATGGCAGCAGGCTCAGCAATTTGGCGCCCAGTATCTGGCGACGGGCCATTATGCCCGTGTCAGGCATAATGAACAACGCGGCGTCTATGAACTGCTGCGGGGGACGGACCGGCGGAAAGACCAGTCATACGTCCTGTATCAGCTGACACAGGAGTTACTGCCCCATATTCTATTTCCCATGGCGGAACTGGAAAAGGTACAGACGCGGGAACTGGCTAAAAAATTTGGCCTGCCCGTTTTCAATAAGCCGGAAAGTCAGGATATATGTTTTATCCCTGATAATGATTATAAAGGTTTCTTAAAAAAACGGGTCCCAAAATGTTTTAAACCCGGAAATTTTGTCGATATCCGCGGTCATGTGGTCGGCCGTCATCAGGGAATTCCTTGTTATACCATCGGCCAGCGCCGTGGCCTTCATCTGGGCGGTCCCGGTGGTCCGTACTATGTCGTCGCTCTCGATGTGAAACGCAATCAGGTCATCGTCGGTTCGGAAGCAGATTTATTCCGTACAGAAGTGATGGCCCGGGACCTCTCATGGGTGGAAGGACGGCCGGAAGGGCCGTTTGCAGCATTAGGAAAGATACGTTACGCGGCCAAGGAATCTCCTTGCATGGTGTACCCCGGCAAGGATGCTATGCGCGTCGTATTTGACACGCCGCAGCGGGCTGTAACGGCTGGACAGGCACTAGTATTGTATGACCGGGAATCGGGGGAACGGGTTCTTGGCGGTGGTGTCATTATTTAATGCTAGAGGAGTAATGAACGTGGCAACTAAATATATCCGTAATTTTTCTATTATTGCACATATTGACCATGGTAAATCGACGCTGGCAGACCGGCTGCTGGAAATGACCGGTACAGTATCCAAAAGGGAAATGGAAGACCAGCTCCTCGATACGATGGACCTGGAACGGGAACGGGGCATAACCATCAAGGCCCAGTCGGCCCGGCTGATTTATGATGCCCAAGATGGCCATCAGTATACCCTGAATCTCATTGACACACCGGGGCATGTCGATTTCAATTATGAAGTATCCCGAAGTCTGGCGGCCTGCGACGGGGCTCTCCTGATCGTCGATGCGACGCAGGGCGTAGAAGCGCAGACCCTGGCTAACGTGTACCTGGCTCTGGAACATGACCTGGAAATCATCCCGATCATCAATAAAATCGACCTTCCCAGTGCAGACCCCGAACGGGTACGTAAGGAAATAGAAGATGTCATCGGCCTCGACGCCAGTGATGCTATCGAAGTCAGTGCCAAGACTGGATTCGGTGTCGATAAGGTGCTGGAAGCTATCGTACAGCGGATTCCCGCACCGGAAGATGCACCGGACAAGCCGCTGCGGGCCCTGATTTTCGATTCTCATTTCGATTCCTATAAAGGAGCTATTGCCAACATCCGCATTATGGAGGGCAGTCTCAAGACTGGGGACCGGATCCGCATGATGTCCAGCGGCATGGAATTTGAAGTGACAGAAACGGGTGTCTTCATTCCCCAGATGCACCCCGTGGCCTCTCTTGAATGTGGCAGCGTCGGTTATCTGGCGGCGAGCATGAAAAATGTCCGCGACTGTCGTGTCGGTGATACGGTCACGCTGGCAGATTGTCCGGCATCGGAACCGCTGCCGGGATACCGCAAGGCGACACCTATGGTGTATTGCGGCCTCTATCCGGTGGAAACCAATGATTATGACAATCTGCGCGATGCATTGGAAAAGCTGCACCTCAATGATGCGGCCCTGTTATTTGAACCGGAAACATCGACGGCTCTGGGCTTCGGCTTCCGCTGTGGCTTCCTGGGACTCCTCCACATGGATGTCGTCAAGGAACGGCTGGAACGGGAATACGGATTATCTCTGATTACGACAGCTCCGTCTGTTATCTATCATGTGTACTGCACAGATGGCACGATGGTCGCTGTCGATAATCCGTCCCTTATGCCGGATATGACGAAAATCGATCATATTGAAGAACCCTTTGTCAAGACGACCATCATCATCCCGAAAGATATGGTAGGGACGGTCATGGAAATTTCCCAGAACCGGCGGGGTCAGTATCTGACCATGGATTATCTTGATGAAACACGGGTTTCCGTTGTGTACAATCTGCCGTTGTGTGAAATATTGTATGACTATTTTGACACGCTGAAGTCTTCGACACGGGGATATGCTTCGCTGGATTATGAACTCAATGGCTATCAGGCATCGCCCATGGTCAAAATGGATATCCTGATCAACGGGGAAGTAGTCGATGCACTGAGTGTCATCGTGCATAAAGAATTTGCAGCCCGCCGTGGCCGGGCTCTGGTAGAAAAGCTTCGCAGTCTCATACCGCGGCAGCTCTTCCAGATTCCTATCCAGGCGGCCATCGGCAATAAGATTATTGCCCGGGAAAATGTAGCGGCTCTGCGCAAAGATGTACTGGCCAAATGCTATGGCGGCGATATTTCCCGTAAGCGCAAACTTCTGGAAAAACAGAAAGAAGGGAAGAAGCGCATGAAGCAGGTTGGCAGTGTAGAAATCCCTCAGGAAGCCTTTATGGCCGTATTACAGGTAGATGAAAAATAATGATTGGTCTGTATATCCATATTCCGTTCTGCCGTCATAAGTGCCGGTATTGCGATTTTCCTTCTTATGGCGGCGTAGAATCGTATATACCGGCTTATACGGAGGCCCTCTGCCGGGAAATCAGCACTTCCCCCCGGGAGGGCCTTGCTGTCGATACGATTTATTTTGGCGGTGGCACACCGTCACTTTTGAAAATACCCCAGATTGCATCAATTCTGCAGGCTGTGACACAGCATTTTGCCGTCGATTCCCATGCAGAGATTACCTTGGAGGGCAATCCGGATAGTCTCGGCAGAGAGTACTTGAAAAGCCTTCATGAGTTGGGCATTAACCGGCTGAGCATCGGTGTCCAGAGTTTTCAGCCACAGCTTTTGCGCTCTCTGGGACGGATCCACTCATCCCGCCAGGCCGTCGAAGCGGTGGAGAATGCGGCCTGGGCGGGATTTGATAATCTGTCTGCCGATTTGATGTATGGCCTTCCCGGACAGACTGTGCAGATGGCAGCCGATGATCTGTCACAGCTTTTACGGCTTCCTCTATGCCATGCTTCCGCATACAGTCTCATTCTGGAACCCGGGACGTGTCTCTATCATGATGTAACCGCCGGTATGGTATCATTACCACCGGATGATCAGGTGGAGGAAATGGCATCCGTGGTACATCAGGTTTTTAAAAGATACGGCTTCGATCATTATGAGATTTCCAGTTATGCCCGTCCGGGACGGCGGTCCCGGCATAATGTCAAGTACTGGACGTATGTGCCGTACCTGGGATTCGGCGTTTCGGCCCATTCCTTTGATGGACATGTGCGGTCTGCCCATATATCCAACATTCCTCAGTATATCCGCTATGCCGGAAGACAGTCTGTCCTGGCGGAATCCGTCGTTATAGATGTGAATCGGGCCCAGGAAGACTACTGTTTCCTCGCACTGCGTATGCGCGATGGCATTGCATACGATGACTTTGCCCGCCGGTTTGGTGTCCCAATGGAATCCGTCTTTGGCAAGGTTGTTGATAAACTGGTGAAACAGGGATTGTTGGAACGGAAAGAAGGCGGCTGCCGTCTCACTAGTCTGGGGCTGGCTTATGGAAATTATGTGTTCAGCCAGTTTATCCGCTGATTCTGGAAAGATGGGCAGATATGGAAAGGAGTGTACCTATATGGTAGCCGATATTATTATCAATATAACGGCCAAACAAGTACAACAGACTTTTTCCTATACGATTCCCGATGGTCTTTCCGTACGTATCGGTTCCCGTGTCCTCGTCCCGTTCGGCCCACGGCGGGAAGAGGGAATCGTGCTGGCTGTACGGGAAGAACGGGACAGTGACCGGCAGTATCAGCTGAAACCCATCCTGGCCCTGTTGTCATCGCAGGCCGGGTTCCAGGAAGAAATGATTCAGACGGCCGTATGGATCAGCCAGTATTACTTATGTGGACTGGCTGATGCGCTGCGGCTTTTCATGATAGAAAAAAAGGGAATTATCCGACGCGTATACCTTAAAACTGGTCCTGTGCTCCCTGTAACAGAAGAAGAAAGAGCCGTAGCGGCCTATGTGGACGCACGCGGAAAGGCGGAAAAAAAGCAGGTGTGCCGTCAATTTTCCGCCGATTGCGTCGAGGAGATGGTCAGACAACATCAGCTGGACCAGGAGGATTATCTCCAGAATCAGATTGCCGATAAAATGGAAAAATGGCTGGTTTTCCAGTCCGATGATACGACGGGTATCCTGAAGCGGCGTCCCCGTCAGGCCGCTTTACTGGCGCAGCTGAAACAAATCCGGTCTGCCCCTTTCTCGTACTGGATCGGGAAGGGCTATTCGCGGGACGTTCTGCTGCATCTGTGTCAGAGCGGTTGTGCTACGATGGAAGAAAAGCTGAGCCATACGGTGGACCTGACGCATCCACTCGAAGGAGATGTTCCTTTCAGGCTCACAGAAGAACAGCAGCGGGCCGTTGATGCCGTACGGAATGATGCAGGCGGCCGCACCTATGTCCTTCACGGCGTTACAGGCAGTGGTAAGACGGAAGTGTACATGCAGCTGACCGAAGACGTGCTGCAAAAAGGAGGACAGGTTCTCGTCCTCGTTCCGGAAATCGCCCTGACCGGACAGATTGTACGCCGTTTCATCCGCCGCTTCGGCAATGATGTCGTCGTTATGCACAGTCAGCTGTCCAAGGGAGAGCGGCGGAATAACTGGCTGCGTATGGCAAATGGGGAAAGTCATATCTGTATCGGCGCCCGTTCGGCTGTCTTTACGGCAGTCCGTTCTCTGGGACTGGTCATCGTCGATGAAGAGCACGACAGCTCTTACAAACAGGAAGAGGCTCCCCGTTATCATGCCGTAGAAGTGGCACGCAGACGGGCTTCCTATTACGGCTGTCCTGTCCTCTTAGGCAGCGCGACGCCGTCTATTGCCGATTATTACCGGACACAGACTGGTCAGTACGTCCTTCTGGAATTAACGCAGCGTGTGCTTAACCGGCCTCTGCCGTCTGTACAGGTCGTCGATATGCGGGAAGAATTGGCCCGTGGAAACCGCCATGTGCTATCAGATGCCATGACAGATCTTTTGCAGGAAACACTACAGCAGAAACAGCAGGCGATCATCTTGTTGAACCGCCGTGGCTTTTCTACTTTCGTCATGTGCCGTAAATGCGGCTATGTTGTCAAATGTGACACCTGTGATGTCGCTATGGTGTATCACAAACAACAAGATCAGCTGCGATGCCATTATTGTGATGCGGAAAAGCCGGTTCCTCTGCGGTGTCCGGAATGTGGCAGCAAATATATCAAATTTTTTGGGACGGGGACGGAAAAAGTAGAAGAACAGCTTCGTGAACAATTTCCCCATGCCCGGATCGTCCGCCTGGATCAGGATACGACGACACGCAAAAACAGTGGTGATCACATCATCGAGGCATTCCGCCGTCATGAATACGATATTTTACTGGGGACCCAGATGGTCGCCAAGGGGCATGACTTTGCCGATGTCAGCGCCGTGGGGATACTGGCTGCGGACAGCCTGCTCAACCTGCCGGCTTACTGGGCTGGGGAACGGACCTTCCAGCTGCTGACCCAGGCTGCCGGCCGTGCCGGGCGCGGTACGATTCCCGGACGGGTCGTCATGCAGACCTATGCACCGGAACATTACGTTATCCAATGTGCAGAGCGGCAGGATTATGCAGCCTTTTATGCACAGGAAATACAATACCGGAAGGAACTGTTGTATCCGCCATTTCATCAGATATTGAAAATCGTCATTACTGATGAAA
The DNA here is from genome assembly GCF_002395615.1 of Megasphaera sp. UBA4233. NCBI lineage: Bacteria > Bacillati > Bacillota > Negativicutes > Veillonellales > Veillonellaceae > Megasphaera > Megasphaera sp. UBA4233. The sequence continues at coordinate 144,468 of NZ_DGXL01000020.1, forward strand.
ATGAAAAGGCCCTATGGGATACAGGCAACACGCTGGCTCTTTTGTTGCAGAACTGGCATACGGAAAGCGGCAGTGATACGGCCGTCATCGGGCCCTTCGTCGATATAATCAAGAAAGTACGGAATAAATACCGCATTGTTATTTTATTGAAAGGCCCGGATCTGACGGCCGTCAAAGACTTTATCCGCGCGCAGCGGGAATTCTGGCGTCCCGGAGTCATTCTCGATGTAGACAGCATGGGCTGAAAAGCCTGTTCCTTTCAAAAGAAAACTGTTATAATGAATACGAATGTTTTTTATCAGCAACATACTTGCATTTTTATTATCTATTGAGGTGGGTATTATGGCACTATTAAAAATTGTCAAAGCGGGTGCTCCGATTTTAAAAGAAACGGCATCTCCGGTCAAGACTATTACTAAAAATACAAAACGGTTACTTAATGACATGGCGGAAACCATGTATGAAGCAGAAGGCGTAGGGCTGGCGGCTCCACAGATTGGCAAGTCTTTGCAGATGATTGTTCTCGACGACGGGAACGGCCTCATCGAACTCATCAACCCGGAATTACTGGAAGCATCAGAAGAATTGCAGGATGGCCCCGAAGGCTGCCTCAGCGTTCCCGGGTATTATGGCGATGTAAAGCGTAGCCAGCGCATCAAGGTGAGGGCCCTGAATCGCCATGGCAAAGTCATCGTGTATGAACCGGAAGGATTCCTGGCCCGGATTTTCCAGCATGAAATGGATCATCTCGTAGGAACACTGTTTATTGAAAAAGCAACGAATTTGCGGAAAGTAGAAGAATAATGGAATCATTACGTATTGTTTTTATGGGTACACCCGATTTTTCCGTCCCGTCGCTGAAAGCGATTCACGCTGCCGGGTTTACCATCCAGGCTGTCTACACACAGCCGGACAAGCAGCGGGGACGTGGTAAGAAAGTATCGTCTTCGCCTGTCAAAGAATGCGCTGAAAAACTGGGGATTCCCGTGTTTCAGCCGCAGTCCCTGAAGGATCCCGATGTCATTGCGGCGCTGGCAGATCTTCAGCCCGATGTCATCGTCGTCATTGCGTATGGCAAAATCCTTCCCAAGGCGATTCTCGACATTCCCCGGTATGGCTGTCTGAACGTGCATGGTTCTCTGCTGCCGGCATATAGAGGGGCAGCGCCTATCCAGTATGCTATTAAAGATGGCGTCCGGACCAGCGGCGTTACGATCATGATGCTCGATGAAGGCATGGATACGGGGAAGGTGCTGAAAAAATCAGAAATAGTCCTCGATGCCAAGGAAACGACCGGTACTCTGTTTGATAAACTGTCTGTTATCGGTGCGGAAACGCTGATTCCGGTACTAAGAGACCTGCCCGCCTATGAAGCGGCGGCACAGAGCCAGGACGAATCTAAGGCGACCTATACCGCCAAGATTACGAAAGAAATGACTCAGATTGATTTTTCCCAGCCGGCCGTCGTCATTGAACGGCTCATACGGACGCTGGATCCCCATCCTGGCGCCTATGTCCTTCACGAAGGACACCGCCTGAAAATATGGGCAGCCGACGTCGTACCGGGGACGGAAGCGGAACCGGGCACGATCATTGAGGTCACAAAGACATCTATTACCGTGCAGACCGGACGCGATGCCCTGTGCATACGGGAAGTGCAGCCGGAAAGCCGTAAACGGATGGCGACGGCCCAGTTCCTGCAAGGCTGCCATCTGACTGCTGGCACCATGTTGTAAGGAGAGATGCGTTATATGGACAAGGGGACGACTTTTTTTCTAGTCTATGCCGCATTGGCAGCCGTCGTGACAGCCCTCTGTTTATGGCTGCTATGGACGGTGATGAGACCTGGACTGGCTTATTATTTGCCGGCCATGGCAGTAAATCTCGTCTTTGGACTCCTCGTATGGGGATTTTTACTGCCGTTCCCGCTGCTTCTGGTCTTTACGTCGTGGAAACAGCCGGCACCGGTTCGGCGGACCGTCATGCAATATATTAGATTTCTGTATCCCATGATGCGCCATCTGGCCGGGACGAAACAGCGGAAACATGTTCTGGCCCGCTCGTATATACAGTTTTTGAACGGACTTGTGTTGAAACAAAATCTGCATATCCCGGCAGAACGTATATTGGTTCTGGCGCCTCATTGTCTGCAATGGGATCAATGTCCCCACAAAATAACGCGCCGTGTAGATAATTGCCGGCAATGCGGCCATTGTACGATTGGGAGTCTGCTTGACCTTTCCCGCAGATCTGGCGCCCATCTGGCCGTTGCCTCAGGCGGTACGCAGGCCAGACAGCTCGTCTGTGCACTGCGCCCAAAGGCCATCGTGGCTATTGCCTGCGAACGGGACCTCATCAGCGGTATGGAAGATGTCCTTCCCTTACCTGTTTTAGGCCTCTTAAATGAAAGGCCTTATGGACCATGTTTTAATACCCATGTAGATGTATCGGCATTGTGCCGGTTTTTAGAACGACTGACAGGAGAGAATTATGAACGTACGCGAAACAGCTTTTCACAGTTTACTCACTATATGCAAAGATGACGGATATAGTAATATCGTCGTCTCCCGCACGATTCAGAAAGGAGATATGAATGACAGGGACCGCCGCTTTTATACGGAACTGGTCTATGGGACCGTCCGCTGTCTGAATTATCTGGACTGGATCATTGGAAAACTGAGTTCCCGTACGATCAATAAGCTCGACCCGGTTTGCCTGGTTATCCTGCGCATGGGGTTGTATCAGATTTTCCGTATGTCAAAGATTCCCGAATCGGCGGCCTGCAACGAAGCCGTCAAGATGGCACGGCGCTTTGGCAACCGCGGCATGGCCGGCTTTGTCAATGCCCTGTTACGGAACAGCATACGCCGCCGCTTAGAATTCCAGATTCCGGATCTTTCTGAAAATGCACCGCTTCATCTGTCTCTGACCTATCATCAGCCCGTATGGCTGGTAAAGAAATGGATTCATGATTATGGTACAGATGACACGGTACGTATTTGTCAGTACTTCGATTCCATTCCTGACCTGTGTCTGCGGACGAATACACAGCGTATCAGTCGTGATGAACTGCTGCAGCAGCTTTCGAAGCGGGGATTGCAGGCCGTGGCGGCTTCGTTTTCACCGGAAGGCATTTATCTCAAGGATAATCCGGGCATACAGTCTTTGCAGGAAATCCACGATGGACTGGCTTTGATACAGGACGAGCCGTCCCAGCTCGTCGCCCACGCACTGGATCCGCAGCCCCATGAAGTCATTTTTGATGTCTGTGCGGCGCCCGGTGGCAAGACGACCCATATAGCAGCTCTTGCCGGCCCCGATACGACCGTCTATGGCTGTGATATTTACGAACATAAGCTGAAACTCATCGAAAGCAATGCACGCGCACTGCATCTTACGAATGTGCGGACATTGCTGCAGGATGCCTGTACCATTGGAGACAAGTATAGGGAAAAAGCGGACCGGGTACTGGTAGATGCTCCCTGTTCCGGTCTGGGTGTCCTGCGCCGCAAGCTGGATTTGCGCTGGCGGAAACGGGCAGAGGATTTACAAAAACTGCCTGTACTTCAGAGCCGCATTCTGGAAAGTGCCGCTGCCTGTGTCCGCCCCGGTGGTGTTCTCGTATACAGTACCTGTACGATGAACGATGGGGAAAACAGTCAGGTCATCCAGCAGTTTCTGCAGGCTCATCAGGAGTTTAAGGCCGAGAATTTGGGAAACCTCTGCGGACTCAGCCAGCCTGGCCCTTTTATTCAGCTCCTGCCACAGAAGGATGAACTCGATGGATTCTTTATTGCCCGTCTGAGAAAGGAAGGACATCGTGACTGATATTTTGAGCATGACTGAACAAGAATTGCGTCATTTTTTGGAAGATAATGGCATGAAGCCGTTCCGGGCCAGCCAGATTTTTCATTATCTGTATAAGGAAAATATATGGAAGTGGCAGGATATGCGCCTGCTTCCGCAAAAAGACCGGGACTATCTTCAGGAGAAAGCACCGCTCTATATTCCGGAAGTCGTATCCCGGCTGGAAGCACCGGATGGAACGGTCAAACTGCTGCTGCGCCTTTTTGATGGCCATACAGTAGAAACCGTGCTCATGCGTCATCCCTATGGGAATTCCATCTGTCTGTCATCCCAGGTGGGGTGTGCCGTAAACTGTGCTTTCTGTGCCTCGGCCAAAAACGGATTTGTCCGGAATCTGACGACTGGGGAAATGATATCCCAGCTCCTGGCATTCCGGAAATATGTAACGTCAGATCTCCATTCCATCGTACTTATGGGAACCGGTGAGCCCCTTCTCAACTATGATGCCGTCATTAAATTCATGCGCCTCATTCATGAAAAAAATACGTTCTATCTGGGATACCGCAATATGACTCTTTCGACATCGGGCATCGTTCCCCGTATGTACGACCTGGCAGCCGAAGACATGCCGATTACTCTGGCCGTGTCTCTCCATGCGCCGACGGATGAACTTCGCCGGAAAATCATGCCTATTGCAGAAAGATACCCCTTGAAACAGGTACTGGAGGCAGCGGATCATTATTTCCAGGAAACAGGACGGAAGGTTACTTTTGAATATATCCTGATCAAAGACGTCAATTGTAATCCAAACTGTGCCCGGAAACTGATTGAGCTCCTGGGCGGGAAAAATATATTGATTAATGCAATCCCTATCAATGATAATTATGATGTAGGATTATACCGGCCGGGTCAGAAGGCCATGCGGGATTTTGTAGAAACGCTGCAGCATCATGGCTTGTCAGTTACGCTGCGCCATGAAATGGGCAGTAAAATCCAGGCGGCCTGCGGGCAGCTGCGCATAAAACATCTGAATACGTAAGAAGCGATTGACAGTATTCTTCAGATATGCTATGTATTATAGGAGCATAGTCTATACGCACCGTCGAGAGGACGTGAGAGTTTGGGAACATATGGTGAATCTAAAATAGGCCTGGTGCGCAAAGTGAATGAAGATTCATACTATATCAGTGCTGATCAGGATGTATTGGCCGTTGCCGATGGCATGGGCGGGTACGTAGGTGGTGAGATAGCCAGTAAAACGGCTGTTAAAGCGATTGCCTATTATTTTGAAAATTACACATTTACAGCTCCCGTACAATTGGAAAAAGCCGTTCAATATGCTAATTCCTGCATTCTTAGCAAGACCATGATTGATCCGTCACTGAAAGGAATGGGGACGACCGTATCGTTAGTGACCTTATCGGGTGAACGGGCTTTCTGGGCACATGTCGGCGACAGCCGGATTTATCTGTACCATGATCATAAATTACAGCAGATTTCCAAAGACCATACGATTGTACAGGTCTTGTTGGAAAAAGGAAAGATTACCGAAGAAGAAGCTGAAAATCATCCGAAACGGCATGTCCTTACCCGTGCCGTCGGCGTTGACCGTAATTTGTTAGTTGACAGCGGTATTTTCCAGATACATCATGGGGACCGCCTGCTCCTTTGTTCCGACGGATTAACCTCTTTTGTCAGTCAGGAAGAATTATGCGAGGCACTGGGAAATACAGCACTCAGTGAACGGGAAATCATTAATACGTTATTTGACCGTGTTTATGAAAACGGTGCAAAAGATAATGTGACAGCTGTACTTAAAACCGTTGAATGAACAGATACCTGCTATGAAAGTGGTGGAAATCAGAAATGATTGGTCATATCTTAGACAATCGATATAAGATATTGGAAAAAGTGGGTAGCGGCGGCATGGCCAGCGTGTACAAGGCACAGGATATTCTCCTGGACCGGATTGTTGCGGTCAAAGTCCTGCATAGCAAATATGCCAGCGACCATGATTTCGTCGTGCGCTTCCGTCAGGAAGCCCAGGCGGCAGCTAAATTATCCCATCCCAATATTGTAAATATATACGACGTCGGCTACGACGAAAACGCGCATTATATTGTCATGGAATACGTGCGCGGTGAAACACTGAAAGAATATATTGAAAAGCACGGCCATCTGCCAATCAATACGTCAATCCAGATTACCTTCGACATTGGTGAAGCATTGGAGCATGCCCATGCGAACGGAATTGTCCACTGTGATATCAAACCGCACAATATCCTGGTGACAGAAACGGGACGAATCAAAGTGGCCGATTTTGGCATTGCCAGAGCGATTAATTCCAGTGCGACCAACAAAGGGGATAACTCGGTTCTGGGATCGGTCCATTATTTTTCACCTGAACAGGCCAGTGGTGGAAAAATCGATGAACGGACGGATATTTATTCTCTTGGCGTCGTCATGTATGAAATGATGACCGGTGTCGTTCCTTTTGAAGGAGACACGGCAATCAGTGTGGCTCTGCAGCATGTGCAGGATGATATCCCGCTGCCAAGTAAATACAACCGCCGGATTCCCCAGCTGGTAGAACGATGCATTCTGAAGGCCATGGCCAAAAATCCTGACGACCGGTTTCAGTCCGTAACGGAAATGATGTCGGAACTGCGCATGGCCCAGGGATTTGTCAATACGAATAAAGCCAAAGGCGCACCGCCTATTATTAAAAACAATTTCAATACGCAGAAAATACAGCCGATGAAGGACCGGCAGGAACCCAAAAGAAAAGGCTTTTTTGCCCGGTTCGTCGATTCTATCAGCAATCATTCCAAAAAATCTATCGTCATTGGAATGATGATTGTATTTGTAGCGACTTTCGCCTGGGCCTTTTTCTCCTTCGGTAATTTCTGGAGTACAGAAAATATCACCGTTCCTGATGTGACAGGGAAACAGGTAGAAATTGCCAAGAATATATTGAAGAAGAAAAATCTCGATGTGTCTGTCAAGGAAGTCGAAAGTTCAGATGTGCCGATTGGTGAGGTCATCAGCCAGACGCCGTCAGGCGGTGCTGTCGTCAAAGCCCAGCGGACAATCCATCTGACGGTCAGCAAGGGCAATAAGGGAGAAGAAGTCCTGATTCCGGACCTGAAAGGGCTGACGATGGATGAGGCAGAAAAGATTCTGAAAGAAATCGGTCTTTCCATCGGCAAGGTCAAGTATGAATCCAGTGATTCTGTCGAAAACGGCCATATCATCAGCCAGAATCCCAAATCACCTGATAAAGTAGAAAAGGGAACGAAAATCAACCTCGTGATCTGCCGCAAGAACAGTGATGAAACAAAACCGTCCAAGGCACTGCCCGATACGTCTGGCATGAGTCTCGATGCGGCCATCAAAGCCTTGCAGGATGCCGGTTATAATGTAGGTAATATTTCTAATCTCGACAGCTCGAAGGACCAGAGCCAGGCTAAAGTCACCAGTCAGTCCCAGCAGGGGGATTCTGTCGATTTGTCTGTCGAATATCCGTCGGCGGCACCGGCAGCTGATCCCAATGCCAACAATCAGGAACAGGCCGGAACGACTCATACGGGCATGGTCAATATCAGCGTTCCATCCGGTGCTTCCAGTCAGCATGTCCAGATTGTCGTCAGTGATGACAACGGATCCCGTGTCGTCTATGACCGGAACCAGTCTGGCGGGGATAGCATCAGTAAGAGCGTCAGCGGTACAGGCCGGACGAGAGTTAAGGTATATATCAATAATTCACTGGTTCAGGACCAGTACATTTAAAGCGCCACAGGGCAGAGGAGGATTATGACAACAGGCCGGGTCATCAAAAATTACAATGGTTTTTATTACGTCGATACAGGAGACCAGGAATTGGTGGAATGCCGGCGCAGAGGGAAGCTGAAAGCGAAGATACTCGTAGGAGACCGGCTGTCTCTGACTATGGTCGATGACCACAAAGGGGTCATCGAAGCCGTCCTGCCGCGGTCTAATGCGCTCCGGCGCCCGGCTGTGGCCAATATAGACCAGATGTTCATCATCATGGCAGCCCAGTCACCGGATCCGAACCAGTTCCTGGTGGATAAGATGCTCATGACGTGTGAGTACGCCGGCATCCATCCCAAGCTCTGCTTTAATAAGTGCGATTTGGACCGGGAAAAGGCAGAACAGTATCAGTCTTTTTATCAGGACTGCGGGTACGACGTGTACCTCGTATCGGCCCGGACAGGGGAAGGTATCGACGCGCTTCTCCGGCTCCTGCCCCAGAAGATAACGGCTTTTGGCGGCCCGTCCGGTGTAGGGAAATCCAGCCTGTTATCGCGGATCCTGGGACGGGATTTGTCTGTCGGTCAGGTAAGTGAAAAGATCAAGCGGGGCCGCCATACGACACGTCACTCAGAGATACTCTGCATGGATGACCATACGTATGTCGTCGATACGCCGGGATTCAGTTCTCTGGAATTTGAAAATCTGGAACCCCGGGAGCTGATACAGCTGTTCCCCGATATGATGCCATACACCGGTACCTGCCGATTCAATTCATGCCTCCATTATCATGAACCAGATTGCTGCGTCAAACATGCCGTAGCAGAGGGAAAGATAAGAAAAGAACGATATGAAACGTATTGCAAGATTTTAGAGTCCATTCTGGAAAGGAAACGATTTGCATGGTAGCTATTTGTCCGTCCATTTTATCTGCCGATTTTGCCCGCCTGGCCGATGAAGTCAAAGACGTTGAAAAAGGCGGCGCCGATTATATTCATCTCGATTTGATGGATGGGCATTTTGTGCCCAACCTGACCTTCGGTGTCCCCGTGATTTCCAGCCTGCGCAAGTATACGTCGACGCCCTTTGATGCCCATCTCATGGTAGAACATCCGGAAACGTATATTGATGGCCTGAAGAAAGCGGGCGTCACGTATGTTACGGTCCATCAGGAAGCCTGTATCCATCTGGACCGGGTCATCCAGCAGATTCACGAAGCCGGTATGAAGGCCGGTGCAGCACTCAATCCGGCGACCCCCGTCTCTTCGCTGGAATGCGTGGCCGGAATGGTCGATATGATCCTTATCATGAGTGTCAATCCCGGTTTTGGCGGGCAGAAATTTATCCCGTATACGCTGGATAAAATCCGGGCGGCCCGATCGCTCCTGACGAAGAGCGGCAATACGACAGCCGTCATTGAAGTCGATGGTGGTGTCAATAGCAAGACCGTTCAGGCTGTCAGGGAAGCGGGGGCTGATTTCCTCGTAGCCGGCAGCGCTGTCTTTGGTGCCAAAGACCGGGCGGCAGCTATTGCGGCCCTGCGCTGAACGCAGGCAGTGCTTGTATTTCGCATTTTATTATGGTAAAATGTCTTTTGTATGAAAGAACTGAATAGAAATAGTCTTTGGGGCAAGGTGAGAAAGCGACGCTTTCAATTCCTGACCGGCGGTAGAGTCCGCTAACTCCTTATGGGAGCTGAACCGATGGGATTTCGGTACCGACAGTATAGTCTGGATGGGAAAAGACAGCACGGACGTGTTTATTTAGTGTGCTCAAAAAGGCTATTGGTATGTATGTGTACCGATGGCCTTTTTTGTTTCTGTGACAGGAAAGGAAGGACAATCTTGGAACCGATAGAATATATGCAGGAAGCCCTGTCTCTGGCCAGACTGGCACTGGGGTATACATCCCCAAACCCGGCTGTAGGCTGTGTGATTGTCAAAGACGGTAAAATCGTAGGACGGGGCTATCACCACAAGGCCGGTACACCTCACGCAGAAGTATGGGCACTGCGGGAAGCGGGAGATCAGGCTGAAGGAGCTACGGTGTACGTCACGTTGGAACCGTGTGCTCATTATGGACGGACGCCTCCCTGCGCCCGGACGCTGGTAGAAAGAAAGGTGGGAAAGGTCGTCATGGCCATGCTGGATCCCAATCCGCTCGTCGCCGGAAAAGGTGCTGCGATTTTACGGCAGGCCGGTATTCCCGTGGAGGTAGGACTTCTTTCCCGCGAAGCCGCCCAGCTCAATGAAGTATTTATCAAGAATATGATGGTTGAAAAGCCATTTATTGCATCCAAACTGGCCCAGAGCCTGGATGGCCGTATTGCTTCGCGGACAGGTAAATCCCAGTGGATTACCAATGAAGAAGCGCGGCGGGAGGGCCATTATCTGCGCTCTATCTATGATGGAATCCTGGTAGGCATTAATACCATCCTGGCGGACAATCCTCTTTTGACCTGCCGCATACAGCGTAAAGAGCAGGAGGCGCCTCACCAGCCCGTGCGCATTGTCCTGGATACTCACGGCCGTATACCGGAAACGGCACTGGTCATAACGGATAAGACTACCGATACGATCGTTGTCACGACGACATTGTGTCATACAGATAAAATGCGCCGCCTGAAAGAACTGGGCGTCCGCGTTATTCTGGCCCCGCTGACAGGAGAAGGACATATTGACCTGGTACAGGCAGTGAATCTGTTGTGGAAAGAGGGCATACGCAGTATTCTCGTAGAAGGCGGCAGCACCGTACAGGGGAGTTTTTTTGATTACAAACTGGTCGATAAGATATATGCTTTTGTTGGAAATAAGGTTATTGGCGGTTCGCAGTCGCTCCCCTCTGTCGGTGGGAAAGGTGTTGACGATCTGGCTGAATGCATGCCTCTTTCCTATGACAGTGTCAAAATGTTAGATACTAATATATTGATTACAGCTTATAATACAGAAAGGGAGGGTGCCTATGTTCACTGGCATCATTGAGGAATTGGGGATAATCCGTGCCATGGACCGCCGCACTGACTCCATCGTCCTTACGATAGAAGCCCACACGGTGCTGGAAGGTACACGCATCGGCGACAGCATTGCCGTCAATGGTGTCTGCCTGACTGTGACATCCCTGAACGATACTTCGTTTACGGCGGATGTCATGCACGAAACGATGCGGCGGACGTCCTTCTGTGAACTGCGTACCGGTTCTCCTGTCAATCTGGAACGGGCGATGCAGGTCGGCGGCCGCCTGGGAGGTCATATCGTCAGCGGCCATATCGATGGAACGGGCCATGTGTCGCGTATAGAAAACGACGGGATTGCCCGGGTTATCACCATTTCCATTCCTAAGGACATGGCGCCCTTTATCGTAGAAAAAGGTTCCATTACCATTGATGGAATCAGCCTGACTGTCGTTTCTGCCGGAAGCAGCCAGTTTTCCGTATCCATCATTCCCCATACAATGAGTCATACGACACTGATGGGTAAACATCCCGGTGCTATTGTCAATCTGGAAACGGATATCGTCGGCAAATACATTCATCGCTTTATGGAAACAGGCCCCGTAGAAAGCCCGAAAGGCGTTACGATGGAAATGTTGTTGGAAAATGGATTTTAATCCGCTAAATAGAATATTACATACATATTAGGAGAGTGGTACAAATGGTACAAGTAAAAGAAGGTAAATTAATCGGTTCTGGTATTAAAGTGGGTATTGTCGTCGCTCGTTTTAATGAATTCATCTGCAGCCGTCTTCTCGGCGGGGCCTATGATGCGCTGAAACGTCATGGTGTATCCGATGATGACATTACGACAGCCTGGGTTCCCGGTTCTTTTGAAATTCCCCTCATAGCCCAGAAAATGGCTGAATCGGGCAAATACGATGCCGTCATCTGCCTGGGAGCCGTTATCCGCGGAGCCACCAGCCATTATGATCTGGTATGCAACGAAGCTGCCAAAGGGATTGCCCAGGCCAGCCTCAAGACGGGCGTCCCTGTCCTGTTCGGCGTCATTACGACGGAAAATATCGAACAGGCCATCGAACGGGCCGGTACAAAAGCTGGTAATAAAGGCTTTGACGTGGCAACCAGCGCTATTGAAATGGTCAATCTTATTAAAGAATTATAAGAGTAAAACGCTGCACACGACTATCCATCGTGTGCAGCGTTTTTAACTATTTATGGAAATGATTGGCCAGCCGGACTCAGTGGTCATCTTCTTCGATATCCGGCTCCGGACTTGTCGTAAAACCGATGACCCGGCGCGGTTCTTCCGGGTTGGTACGCTTGACGGCCACGAGCAGCAGGTTCAGCTGGGACAAGTGCTGGACCAGTTCAACGCGGGACCCGTCTTCCAGTTCTCCGTAGAACACAATCATGTTCGGGTCCCAATAGCCGACATCCTGGATAGAAAAGGTGATGTTGCCGGCTGATACGAGACGGCCGCCAGCCTGCAGATCATCTGGCAGGTCTTCCTCGAATTTATTGATTAACGTCACTACCCGTTTGTACATATCTGAAGCCAGATAAGGAGTTTCCGGATCTTCTTCCTCATCAGAAGCCCCGGCAGGATTGACCAGCACCAGCTTTGTCTCTTCGTCTTCTTTCTTTGTGGTCTGCTTCAGGACCGGATTGGTTTCCACCGGTTTGGCAGCGGTTTTCGTTTCTTCTGTCATATAAAGTCCTCCTCTCTGCATCTCCTGTATATATTTTATTCGACAACGTACGGTCCGATTCCTGCTTCACGAGATGACTAGTAATTTCCGTACCAGAATAGTATAATATAAAGTACCTTATTACGGAGAAAGGATACGTTACTTATGCAAATGGAAGATAAAATTATACATTATACGTCAGACGAACTGATTCGCGTTTCTGTCGCCGTGACGCGCACGATTACCCAGAAAGCCCGGACCTGCCACAATCTGTCCCCCGTAGCATCTGCTGCCCTGGGGCGGGCTATGACTGGTGCGGTCCTTCTTGCGGGAGATTATAAGAATCATGAAGGTGTATCACTGAAATTCAATGGTGACGGTCCTCTGGGAGCCGTCCATGCCGATTGTTTTGATTCTCATTATGTCAGAGGATACGTCGATCATCCGCAGCTGGATATCCCGCTTAAAGCGAATGGCAAACTCGATGTCAGCGGAGCCGTGGGCCAGCATGGGCAGCTTTCGGTGACGCGCTTTACGCCTGAAAAGATGACTTATACCAGTCAGGCCGAACTCGTATCGGGGGAAATTGCCGAAGATCTGGCCTATTATCTCCTCACATCGGAACAGGTCCCTTCGACGATCAGCCTGGGCGTACTTGTAGCCAGAGATTATTCCATTGCGGCATCGGGTGGATTCCTGGTTCAGGCTCTGCCGGGAGCCAGAGATGAGGATTTGGCACGGGTAGAAGCGAATATTACCTGTATCGGCCCGATTACATCGTATCTCAGCGGCCATCCTGATGGAGAAGAGCTGGCCGGTATCATCCTGAGTGGCATGCATTATAAGGAATTATATCGCCAGCCGTTATCCTGGCGTTGCACGTGTTCACGGGACCGCATAAAAAACGTACTCATGTCATTGCGGCCGGCTGATAAGGAAGAGTTATTGAACGATCCGCAGGTGGAGATGACCTGTCAGTACTGCGGTGCCAGATATGTCATCAGCCACGATGAACTGGTGGCGCTGTTTGAACAGAAAGAGACGTGATATTGTATGGGACATATTGCTATTATCGGAGGAACGGGACTTTGTGACCCGACAATGCTGGACCATGTGACGTCGGGGCAGATGGAAAATTATTACGGGACCATCCGTTACACGCGGGGAACGTATAAAGGAAAAGAAATCATTTTTCTGGCACGCCATGGCAAATACCATTCCATCCCGCCCCATCTCATTAATTATCGGGCCAATATCCTGGGGCTGAAGAAACTGGGCGTTACGGCGATTTTATCCACGACTGCCGTCGGGGCCATCAACAGGGACTATAAACCAGATGATTTTGTCCTTCCTGACCAGTTTATCGATTTTACCAGTCATTCCCGCCACGGTTCGTTTTTTGATGGCGGCAGCAACGGCGTCGTTCACGTCGATATGACCGAGCCGTATTGTCCGTCCCTGAGAGAAACAGTAGTACAGGCAGCCCAGGAACTGTCTTACCCGCTCCATGCATCAGGGACCTATGTCTGTACGGAAGGACCGCGGTTTGAAACGCCAGCAGAAATCAAGATGTTTGATAAACTGGGCGGCGATATCGTGGGGATGACCAACGTGCCGGAAGTGTGCCTGGCCCGGGAAGCAGAAATGTGCTATGCGACGATTTCGATGGTCACCAATTACGCTGCCGGCATTTCACCCGTTCCGCTGACCCATGCAGAGGTGGTCGAAAAAATGGTGCAGAATTCAAAACGCCTGCGCAGATTGGTCATGCGTGCAGTGGATTTGTATGATGACCGCGATTGTTCATGCCGTCATACACTGAAAGATTATGGAGGTTTTTCTGTCTGATGAAAACATTAGCCTGGGAACATCATGCCCTGCAGCTGCTCGATCAGACGCGGCTGCCGGGAGAAGAACGATATCTCTGCTGTACCCGCTGGCAGGAAGTACGCGATGCCATCCGCATACTGGCCGTCCGGGGAGCTCCTGCTATCGGGGTAGCAGCTGCTTATGCCATGGTTCTGGCCGCCCGGGATATTGCAGCCGATGAGCCGGATAAAACACAATTTGAAATCCGGCTGGCTGAAGCCGGAAGGGGACTGGACGGGGCCAGGCCTACGGCAGTCAATCTCCACTGGGCCGTACAACAGCAGATGAATCTGGCGAGAAGGGCTTTGTCCTCTCATACGGTGGCAGAAACGGTGGAGTTACTGGAACAAGGTGCTTGTACTATTGAACGGGATGATGCGGAAATGGACCGTCGTATAGGCCGTTACGGTGCCGGCGAGTTGGGAAAATCCCGGCAGCCATTGACGATCCTGACTCATTGCAATGCCGGGGCATTGGCTACAGCCGGAATCGGTACGGCCCTGGGGGTCATCCGTACTCTGCACAGTCAGGGGCTTGTCCGCCAGGTTTATGCCGATGAAACGAGACCATTATTGCAGGGAGCACGCCTGACTGTGACCGAACTCATGGACGACCATATCCCGGTTACACTGATTACTGATAACATGGCGGCCTGGGTCATGAAGACAAAGGGAATCGACGCCGTCGTCGTCGGGGCGGACCGCATTGCCGCCAACGGCGATACGGCCAATAAGATCGGCACGTATGGCGTCGCTGTCCTGGCCCGTGCCCACAATGTTCCTTTTTATGTAGCAGCGCCTGCTTCTACTTTCGATCTGACCATACCCGACGGGGCGGCTATCCCTATAGAAGAACGGAATCATGATGAAGTGCGCCGCCTGGGCGGCATCGTGACGACACGTCCTGACGTAGACGTGTTCAACCCCGCCTTTGACGTTACGCCTCATGACTATATTACAGGTATTATCACAGAAAAAGGCGTCATCCACCATCCGGATGACGCTATCCTGGCGACATTTTTTAGAAAAGAGGGTTAATGATTATGGAATCTGTTATTCGCGACATCTCACTTGCTAAAAGTGGTCATGAAAAAATCAGCTGGGTAGACCGGCATATGCCGGCATTAAATGCCATTGGCAATCAATTGAAGAAAGACCAGACCTTTAAGGGGAAGACAATATGCGTCAGTGTCCATCTGGAAGCCAAGACGGCTTACCTGGCCGAAGTATTGCACCGGGCCGGAGCCAATGTCATCGTTACGGGCAGCAATCCCCTGTCTACACAGGATGATGTAGCGGCGGCGCTCGTAGAAGACGGGCTGACCGTCTATGCCTGGTACGGTGCGACGGATGAAGAATATTTCGGTTTCCTCAATAAATCTCTGGATCACCATCCGGACATCATCATCGATGATGGCGGCGATCAGGTACATCTCCTGCATACGACCCGGGCCGATGCGATGGAACATCTTCTCGGCGGCACGGAAGAAACGACGACGGGGGTCAACCGCCTCCACGGTCTGGATAAAGCGGGGGCATTAAAATTCCCTATGATTGCGGCTAACGATTCGTACTGCAAATATTTGTTTGACAACCGTTATGGCACAGGTCAGTCTACGTGGGACGGCATCATGCGCACGACCAATCTGACCGTCGTCGGCAAGCGCGTCGTCGTCGCCGGCTATGGCTGGTGCGGCAAAGGCTGCGCCATGCGTGCCAAGGGACTGGGCGCCCATGTCATTGTTACGGAAGTCGATCCCATTAAAGCGATTGAAGCCGTTTTTGACGGGTTTGAAGTTATGCCTATGGCTGAAGCGGCAAAAGTCGGGGATATTTTTGTTACCCTCACGGGTGATAAGGATGTCATCCGCGGAGAACATATGAAGAACATGAAAGACGGTGTCGTTCTGGCCAATGCCGGTCACTTTGATGTAGAAATCAACAAGCCGGAACTGGAAGCGTTAGCGGTACGTCATTTTGAAGCCCGCCACAATATTGAAGGATATGAACTTCCCAATGGCCATGTTATCAACCTTCTGGCTGAAGGACGTCTGGTCAACCTGGCTGCCGGTGACGGACATCCGGCAGAAATCATGGATTTATCCTTTGCCGTCCAGGCTCTGGCTGCCAAATATATCCTGGAACATCATGGCGAACTGGGAAATCACGTATATGTCCTGCCTCATGAAATTGATACGGAAATTGCCAAGATTAAGTTAGCTTCTATGGGATATGCCATCGATACGTTGTCGGAAGAACAGCGGAAATACCTCAATCTGGACTAAGGGGGCTGTGACAGGGATGAAAAAGACACTGATTAAAAATGTCGGCATATATCAGAATCATACGGTCAGCGAACACCAGAACATCGAAATCACCGATGACAAAATCACAGGTTTCCCAAAGGATAAAGACGTATTATTCTGTGCCTATGACGAAGTAATCGATGGTCACAATATGCTGGCTCTGCCAGGATTTGTCAATGCTCATAATCATATTGCCATGACGGTGTTCCGCAGCTATGCCGACGACATGGATCTCATGGACTGGCTGCAACATAAAATATGGCCAGCTGAAGACCACCTCGACGGCGATGTCGTCTATGCTCAGACCATGCTGGGGATTGCCGAAATGATCCGCTGTGGCACGACGAGTTTTGCCGATATGTATTTCTTCATGGACGATACGGCCCGGGCCGTTGAAGAATCGGGCATCCGGGCCTGCCTGTCCCGGGGGATGACGGGCATCACGCCCAGCTCGGAAACGGCGCTTAAAGAAAGTAAACAATTATTCCTGGACTGGCATAAAAAAGGAGATGGCCGCATCACGGTCATGCTCGGCCCTCATGCGCCATACACCAACACGCGGGACTATCTGCACCGGGTCGTTGATCTGGCCCATGAACTGGGAGCAGAAATCCACACCCACCTTTCAGAAACGAAAGGGGAAGTGGAAAATATCAAAAAGCAGTACGGCAAATCGCCTATTGCCTGGTTTGACGAACTGGGGTTGTTCGATACGGGATGCCTGGCGGCTCATTGTGTCTGGGTGGACGATGATGACTTGGATATCATGGCCAGGAAGCACGTCCGTGTTGCCCATAATCCGGGCAGCAACTTGAAACTGGCCAGTGGTTTTGCCCCGATTCACAAGATGCTGGATAAAGGCATTGTCGTCGGTCTCGGGACCGATGGCGCCTCAAGCAATAATAATCTGGATATTATGGAAGAAATGCGTCTGGCTGTACTGGTACATAAGGCCAATACGCTGAATCCACTGGTCATTCCTGCGGAAACAGCTGTCCAGATGCTAACCGAAGGTGGAGCGAGAGCACTGGGCTATCGTGATATAGGCCGGCTGGAAACGGGGTATAAGGCTGATATTACCCTCATAGACCGCAGCGGCCTTCACTGGTATCCGCGTCATGATATGCTGTCGCTTCTGGCATATGCGGCTAACAGCATGGATGTCGATACGGTCCTGGTCAATGGCAAAGTTTTGTTGCGGAACAAAGAATTTACGACTATTGATATTGAAAAAGTCAAATCCGAGGCAGAACGGACAAAAATTAAACTATTTGCTTCCTTGTAATACTGTAAAGGACATTCTGCAGCTGTGACTGCAGGGTGTTTCAGGATATATGGCTTCGTTGCGGATTATCGGATGTATCTTCGCAACGGAGACAGGAAAAGTGAGCGGCCCGGAAAATTCCCGGCCGCTTTTTTCTGTATGACACTGGTTCATAAGCAGGGTTTGTGATAAAATATATGGATGACTGTAGCAATGAAATATAATACATACCGGTAAGGTGTGCAGCGAAAGGAAATGACATGGGGTCGATGTTTTCACCATTAACGAAAAATATTGGGATAGATTTGGGAACCTGTACGACACAGGTATTCGTAGAAGGACGGGGCATTGTCATGTCGGAACCGTCCATTTTGGCGACAGACGAACGCAACCGCAAGACGATTGCCGTCGGTCATGCAGCAGAACAGCTGCTTGCCAAGTCACCAGAAACGGTTAAGATCCACAGGCCCCTTTTAAACGGCGTCATAGCCGATTATAATGTGACGCGCACCATGCTGGGGTACCTGCTCAGCAAGTGTGTCCGCAGTGTGCAGCGTCTGCGCATCATGGTGGGTGTACCGGCGGCTGCATCCAATGTAGAAAAAAGAGCTGTCATGGAAGCTATTTTCCAGGCCGGTGCCAAAGAAGCGTATCTGATTGAAACGGCGGCTGCTGCAGCAATCGGTGCCGGTCTGCCTGTCTATGATCCCGTGGGGAATATGGTCATCGATATCGGCGGAGGAACGACGAATATAGCCATTATTTCCCTGGGAGGCATTGTCCTGTCCCGTTCTATTCATCTGGGCAGCCTCGATTTCGATGATGCCATTAAAGAATATATACGTCAGCAGTATGCCATTGTCACAGAAGATTCGACACTGGAAGAAATGAAGATACATAATGGCTCGGCCGTTCTGCCACTGGAAGACCGGGGGTACTACTTTACAGGCCGTGGCATAGACGACGGCCTGCAGCAGGAAGTGGGCGTCAAATCCAGTGAAATCTACCGGGTCATGGGAAAACCGCTGGTCAAGATACTGGATCTGGCCCAGGATGTCCTGAGAGAAACGCCACCGGAACTGGCAGCAGATATTATGGAACGCGGTATCGTCCTGACCGGGGGAGGCTCTATGCTTCTCGGCATGGATCAGCTCTTTTCCCAGGAACTGGGGGTGCCCGTAGTATTGGCGGCTGAACCTGAGCTGGCCGTCGCCCGCGGAACCGGCAAGGCTCTCCATGACAGAGAAAAATTAGGTGCTCTCATCGAAGGGGCAGAACGTATTTACAGAAGGAGATTTTAACATTGTATTCGTTCGGTAAAAAGAGTATCATCGTCGTACTCGTATTATTCATTATCATAGCTGTTGTCGGCTGGGCCTGGCGCCAACGGGATTCCCTGCCTTTTATTACCAAACCGCTGCAGATTGTGGCGGCGCCGTTTGAATATGGTGCCAGCCGCATCATGGATACTCTGTCTTCTACGTTCCACATCGTAGATATCAGCCTGAAAAACCGCATTGAATGGGAATCTCTGGAAAAAGAAAATGCTGAATTAAAGGAACGCAGCGTCGATTATGATGAAATTCTGGCCGAAAATAAGCGGTATCGCGAGCTTCTGGATTTTAAAGCTGCCCACCGTCAGTTCAATGTGCGGGCCGGTTCGGTCATTTCCCGTGATTATGGGACGTGGAGCAATACGATGGTCATCGATATCGGCAGTGAAGACGGCATTGAAGAAAATATGGCCGTCGTGACCCCGGCTGGCGTCGTAGGATTCATCAGCGACGTGTATCCCCATTCGTCGCGGGTACAGCTCCTGACTGATCCCAGAACGAGCATCGGGGCTATTGTACAGCGCCCGGAATCCCGCGTTTCATCCGTAGTCCGCGGGAATGGCAACGTCCCGACAGAACCACAGTTTGTCAATATTGCCAAAGACGCTGACATTCTCGAAGGCGATACGCTCGTAACGTCCGGTTTCGGATCCATTTATCCAAAGGGATTGTATATTGGCACCATCGTGTCCATTCACCAGGATGACAATGATTTCGTCAAATATGCCGTCATCCGTCCCGGCGTCGATTTTTCGAAACTGGAAGAGGTGTTTGTCATTACTCATTCGACAGACAATTCCTCTTATGAAAAACCCGATGTTTCACCGAAGCTCGTGCCGCAGACACAACGCGATAAAGTAGAAGGAGTCAAAGGAGCTGCTACGCTATGAGAAAATTAGCCTGTCTGGTTACGGCCTTCGTCGTATTCATACTGCAGGGATCGGTGCTTCCCTTCCTTTTCGGCGGCGTGACCCAGCCCAATCTGATTTTTCTATTTGTGGTGCTCATGTCGCTCCATCACGGAAAAAAAGTGGCAATCTATACGGCGCTCTTAGGCGGATTTGCCCAGGATGTCGTCCTTGGCAATTTCTTTGGCATCCACTTGCTGCCGTATCTGATCATCGCCTGCATAGCCAGCTACATCGGCCAGTACATAGAAGAAGAACAATGGCTGCTTACCTTGCTGGTTGTGCTGGCAGCGACTTTCCTGGACCTGGTCCTGACCTGCCTTGTCCTGCTCGTTTCCGGGCAGTATATCAATATCATCGCATATCTTGTTGAATTCAGTGTGCCCATGCTTATCTATCACGGAATCCTGGCGCTGCCGGTGAACCATCTGGTCTGGAAGCTGCGCCGTAAGGAAATGTATTATAGTTTTGCCGATTTCCGCTGACAGGCCTGAAGCACGAGGAGTGTAATACATGCTAGAAGCTTTAATGAAAAAAAAGAACCAGGACGGGCGGTTCCGCTATCTGTACTGGATTGTCATTTTTATCTTTGCGGCCCTGATCTGCCGACTAGTGTACCTGCAGTTGTTTGAAGGCAGCTATTATCATGGACTAGCAGACGGCAACCGCCTGCGGGCTATCCCCATAGCCGCCATGCGTGGTGTCATGTATGACCGCAATGGTCAGATCCTTGTCGGTTCCCGACCCAGTTTCATGGTTACTTACGTCCCGACAAAAAAGGGAATATCGGACGCTGAACTGGATTCTCTGTCCAAACTGCTCAATGTTCCCAAAGATAAGCTGCAGGAAAAGATTGCCAAGGGGAAAAACTCCTTTGAACCGACAATCCTGGCCCAGGACCTGACACAGGATATCGTCACCCGGGTGGAAGAACGGCGCAATGACCTGCCGGGCGTATCTGTCGATGTCCAGCCAATCCGCTATTATCCGTACAATTCCATGGCGGCGCAGGTATTCGGCTATGTCGGGCAGATCGACGAAGAAGATATGAAACGGCTCAAGGGACAGGAAGGCGTTTCCAGCATCACCCAGATTGGCCGGGCCGGTCTGGAAGCGTACTATGATGACCTGCTGCGCGGCAAGGATGGCGGCCGTCAGGTCGAGGTCGATGCCAGCGGTACGCCGGTCAAAGAAATGGAACGCAAAAACCCTGTACCGGGGCATAATTTTCATCTGACTATTGATCTCAATTTACAGAAAGCAACAGAAGATGCCCTGGACCGGCAGGTTGCCAACGGTATCGGTACGCATGGGATTGCCGCCGTGGCTATCGACCCCAATACGGGAGCTGTCCTGGCTATGGCCAGCCGTCCCTCCTATAATCCGAACTGGTTTACCCGGGGAATTACAGAAAAGGAATGGGCCCAGATCAATAATAATCCGGCTCATCCCATGGAAAACCGTGTCATCGCCGGCGAATATCCTCCCGGTTCAACCTTCAAACTGATTACCGGTACGGCCGCTCTGGAATTGAAGAAGGTCACGCCTGATGAATTGATTTTCGATAGTGGCCGTCACTGGCTGGTCGATATGCGCAACGCCGGCGGCGAAGCGCTGGGCTGGCTGAATTTTACGGAAGCACTGGCCAAATCGGATAACGTCTATTTCTATGAATTAGGGCGTCGTGTCGGCATCGATAAACTGGCCGAATATGCCCGCATGTTCGGCATGGGTAAAAAAACGGGTATTGCCCTGCGCGGTGAAGCGACAGGGCTGGTTGCCAGTGAAGAATATAAGAAGAAGAATTTCAATCAGGACTGGTATCTCGGCGATACATTCAACTCGGCAATCGGACAGGGGTTCCAGCTGGTTACCCCCCTGCAGGCTGCCATGATCGTCAGTGAAGTCGCCAATGGCGGCATCCAGTACAAACCATTCCTGGTCAGCCGCATCGACAATCTCGATGGCACGCCCTATAAGATTTTTGCACCTGAACAGGTGGGAACGCTGCCTGTTTCCAAATCCACCCTGGACCTGGTCCGGGAAGGGATGCGCAACGTTGCGGAAGAATCGGGGACAGCCGGTTCCTTGTTTGCCGGATTCCCTATCCAGGTAGCCGGCAAGACCGGGACGGCAGAAAATTTTGGCGGTGCCGATCATGCCTGGTTTGTCGCCTATGCCCCCTTTGATCATCCCCGCATCGTCATAGCCGTCCTGACGGAACAAGGCGGTTTTGGTGCCCTGGCTTCCGGCCCGGTCGCCAAGAGCATGCTGGAAGAATTTTTCCAGGTAGGCGCTTATGCTGATGGCAAGAGCCCTGCTCATGATGGGAAAGATAAAAAGAATTGATAGAGAAAGGAGCTATTTCCCATGTCCTATATAATCGCTGTTGCCTCAGGTAAAGGCGGCGTCGGCAAGACTCTGGTCACGGCCGCTCTGGCTGTCTCATTAGCCAAAAAGGGATATACGGTGCTGGCAGCCGATGCTGATATGGGTCTGCGTGACCTCGATTTGCTTTTTGGCGTACAGGATGAGGTCCTGTATGATGCCGTCGATGTCATGAAGCAGCGCTGCAAAGCAGAAGACGCTATTATACCGGTCATGCCGCACCTTGATTTCCTGGCGGCCAGTCAGAAACATACATGGGAAAAAGTAGATGCCCCGACCTTTCAATATACATTGGAGTC
This sequence comes from Megasphaera sp. UBA4233, assembly GCF_002395615.1. Taxonomy (NCBI): domain Bacteria; kingdom Bacillati; phylum Bacillota; class Negativicutes; order Veillonellales; family Veillonellaceae; genus Megasphaera; species Megasphaera sp. UBA4233. The sequence goes on from NZ_DGXL01000020.1 coordinate 167,054, forward strand.
ACTGGCTCCGGATTATGACTATATCCTCATTGATTGTCCGCCAGGGCGCGGGAAAGCTTACAAATATGCCGTAGCGATCGCCGACAAAATCCTCTTTGTCGTCGAACCGTCCTGGTCTTCCATCCGTGATGCATCCCGGGTCATGCAGTTCTGTAATAAGCATAAACAGTTCCATTATGCGGCGCTGCTCAATAATTTTTACGGCCATTCCGATGGTTTTGTCTCTGCTGATGAAGCATTGGAATCATTGCCGGCAGAGCATGTTGCCGGTATCCTTCCCCATGATCGTGCAATCAACCGGCTGGCCCAGGAAGGGGATATGATCCATATGGATGAAGGCCTTCCTTTTTACCAGGCCATGGAGCGGACCACAGCCTATCTTACGGAAAACGAACCTGTCCCTGTCGCGGAGCTCATAGCCGGCCTGCCTCATGAAGAAAAGGCAATGCCTGCAGCAGGGGAAGGGAAGACAGGAGAAATTGCAATATGCGGTGAGAGCACAGGCGTGGACGAAGCTATTCCTGCCGGCGCAGTGGAAGAACTGGCAAAGGCCGCGGCCCACGTTATCCCCGGGTGCAGAAACATGGCGGGTGGACTGGAAACAGTCCCACAGGAACAGGAGGATGGGGCTTCTGAAAACGGCGGTCCCGGGATAGAGACGATCAGTGACGAGAATCAGCCTGTTCCTTCCCCGATGCGCATATCATTGAAGCAGCGGCGCAGCCAGTCCCGCATGTGGCGTCAGTACCGCCGATAGGAGTCAGTAAGAATGTTTAAAAGAGAATGGAAAAATTTAGATAAAGTCATGTTATTTTCGACAATCCTGATTGTCTGCTGCAGTCTGTGTATCATTGGCAGTGCAACTCACATAAACAAAGGGGTCATCAATTACGATTTCGTGGCCAAGCAGGGCGGGGCATTCGTGCTGAATCTCCTGATAGTCCTGTTTTTCAGCCGCTTTGATTACACACGGCTGAAGCTTTTTGCCAAGCCTCTCTATGTGCTGAATCTGCTCATCCTGCTGGCGGTCATGTTCGTCGGTACATCGGCCCTGGGGGCGCAGCGCTGGATCCAGGTCGGCCCGATTACCATCCAGCCGTCGGAATTTTCCAAGCTGATTATGATCATCTGCACGGCAGCCTTGTTATCCAATAAAGTGGATAAACTGAATTCTTTTAAAAGCCTGCTTCCTATCGGTCTGTTTGTCGGGATTCCCTTCCTGCTGGTACTGAAACAGCCAGACCTGGGGACCAGCCTGGTATTTCTGGCTATTACTTTTGGCATGCTCTTTGTTTCCAATGTCAAAATGTCCCTGCTGCGGAATATCTTTGCCGCCGGCGTCGTTCTGGCGCCGATAGGATGGCATTTCATGAAAGATTACCAGAAGTCCCGTATTCTCGTCTTCCTCGATCCCAATGCCGATCCGTTTGGTGCCGGATATCATATCATCCAGTCCAAAATCGCCATTGGTTCCGGTGAATTATTTGGCAAAGGCCTCTTTCAGGGGACCCAGAGCCAGCTGAATTTCCTGCCGGAAAACCACACGGACTTTATCTTTTCAGTCATTGGGGAAGAACTGGGCTTTATGGGCTGTATCGTCATTTTATTCTTATATTTCCTGCTCGTCTACCGGGGACTTGTCACGGCTAAAGAGTGCAAAGACCCCTTTGGCATGCTTCTGGCAACGGGGATTGTTTCCATGTGGGCCTTTCAGATACTGGTCAATGTAGGTATGACCTGCGGTATCATGCCTGTCACGGGGATTCCGCTGCCATTCATGAGTTATGGTGTCAGTGCCCTGACGACGAACATGCTGGCTATGGGCCTGTTGATGAGTATTTACATGCGGCAGCAGACGATGATTTTCTGATGCCGGTCTGCACCTGATAGGAGGTTTCTCTTTGTCACGAACTGTTGTAATCGATCCTGTCCTGCTGAGCAAAGTCAGTAAACCCGCCCGCTACGTGGGAGGAGAATGGAATAGTGTCGTAAAAAATCATGAAGACGTCAAACTGACGGTAGCCTATTGTTTCCCCGATGTGTATGAAGTGGCTATGAGCCATCTGGGACTGCGCATCCTCTATGCCCTGCTCAACGAACGGCAGGACGTGGCGGCTGAACGGGTCTATGCCCCCTGGCCGGATATGGAAGAGCTCATGCGCAGTAAAGGATATCCGCTTTTTTCACTGGAAACGAAGACGCCGGTCATTGATTTTGACTTCGTAGGATTTACACTGCAATATGAAATGAGCTTTACTAATATCCTCAATATGATGGATCTGGCAGGAATCCCACTGTTTTCCCGGGACCGGGGAGAAGACATGCCTCTCGTCGTTGCCGGAGGCCCTTGTGCCTATAATGCCGAACCACTGGCTGATTATATTGACTTGTTCTGTCTGGGCGAATCGGAGGAATCGGTACAGCTTCTGGCCGATACGATCATCGCCTGGAAAGAAGCAGGAAAACCGGGTGGCAAGAAGGGACTGTTGAAGCAGCTGGCCGGCCAGCAGGGAAATTATGTTCCCGCCTTTTATGAACCGACGTATGGTAGTGACGGCCAGTATCAGGGACTTACGGTCGTGGAAGAAGGCGTTCCGGCCCAGATTGAGAAGTGTGTCGTATCGGATGTGGAACATGTGTATTTTCCGACGAAACCTATCGTGCCCAATATCGACATCGTCCATAACCGGGCCGTACTGGAATTGTTCCGTGGCTGCAGCCGTGGCTGCCGCTTCTGCCAGGCCGGGATGCTCTATCGCCCGGTGCGGGAAAAATCGCCGCAGCGGCTGGTGCAACTGGCGAAGGATATTATAAAAAATTCCGGATACAACGAAATATCCCTTATGAGTCTGAGTTCAGCGGATTATTCCTGTCTTCCTGAACTGGTGGATCAACTGCTGGATGCCTTCAAAGACCAGAAAGTCAGTGTCAGCCTGCCATCTTTGCGTATTGACAGTTTTTCCATCGATATTGCCAAAAAGGTACAGCAGGTCCGTAAAAGCGGCCTGACACTGGCCCCGGAAGCGGGGACGCAGCGGCTGCGCGATGTCATCAATAAAGGCGTCACTGAAGAAAACCTCATGCAGGCCTGCGAAAATGCGTTTAAGAATGGCTGGTCTACAGTCAAGTTATATTTCATGATGGGCCTTCCTACGGAAACCGATGAAGACCTGGCCGGCATTGCCGACCTGGCCTATAAAGTATTGAATCTATACCGCCAGATTACCCATAAAAATAATGGGAAAGTGACCGTTTCCGTATCCAGTTTTGTACCCAAATCACATACGGCCTTCCAGTGGTATGGCCAGCTGCCGGTTGAAGAAATCCAGCGCCGTCAGCAATATCTCAAAGGGCTGATCCGGGACAAACATATATCCTATCACTACCATGATGCCAAAACGGGCCGTATGGAAGCCACCTTTGCCCGGGGAGACCGCCGCATGGGCCGCGTGCTCTATGAAGCGTGGAAACTGGGCTGTAAATTTGATGGCTGGACAGAATTGTTTGACTATGATAAATGGATGCAGGCCTTTAAGAATGCCGGCATCGATCCCGATTATTATGCCGCCCGTACGCGGTCTACGGAAGAACCACTTCCCTGGGATCATCTCTCCGATGGGGCGGGTAAAGCCTTTCTCAAGAAAGAATGGCAGAAAGCTGTCGAAGGCAGCCTGACTCATGACTGCCGCCATCTGAGCTGTACTGGCTGTGGCGTCTGTCCTTCGCTCGGTGTCCATGTCAAAGACTATAAGGAAGGAGACAGCCATGGAAAGATTACGTTTAGCTGTTAAAAAAGAAGGGGCACTGCAATTTCTTTCTCATTTGGATTTTGCCCGCTGTGTGCGCTACATCATCATCCGTGCCGGACTGCCTGTTTTGTATTCCGAAGGGTTCAACCCCCATATGAAACTGAGCTTTGCTTCGGCTCTGGGTGTCGGCGTCGGTGCCGATGTGGAATACCTCGATATGGAACTGGCAGAACCCGTACCCGTCACCGATGTCATAGAACGGATGAACGCTGCTTCGCCCGACGGTTTTTCCGTCCGGGACGGAAAGTACATCGATGCCAAAGCTCCCAAACTCATGGCAGTTGCCAACTATGCCGTGTATGATATCAAAGGACCCGCTGCGCGCCCGGTAAGTCAGGATGAACTGGACGGTATTCTCCAGGCATTCAATGAAGCGTCCGATGTGACCTATGAAAAGGTATCAGTCAAGAAAGGCCACAAAGTACGCCTTATAGCCGTGAAAAACCATATCGTCGAACCGGTGTCTGGCATAGTAGAAAAGGATGGCATCTGCCTTCGTGCGGGAATTCTGGAGACGGAAGACGGGGCTATCAAGCCGCAGCAGTTATGGGACGTGCTGATGGCACAGTTCGATCTGCCTGTACAGGCAGATCTCGTTCTGGCCTGGCGGCGAGGCATCTATGTCCGCAAAAATGGAACGAATTATTCGCTGTTTGATGGTGTATAGCATATAGTAAAAGACGGAAGGCAGCGTCATTGCAAAGGCAGGTGAAGACGGATGAAGACAATTATTGGCAATATCATGCCGGAGGAAACGAGGATAGCCATTCTGGAAGAAGGGATGCTGCGTGACTTTTCCGTAGAGCGGAATGATGAAAATCACATTGTCAATCATATATACAGAGGGACGATACAGAATATCCTGCCGGCTATGCAGGCCGCCTTTGTCAATATAGGACGCAGGAAAAATGCCTTTCTCTTCCTTGGCGACCTATTCCCGCGGGCAGCGACGAAGGAACAGATCCAGCAGACCCGCATTTCTGTCGGTCAGAGTGTTCTCGTCCAGGTCGTAAAGGAAGAACAGGGTAGCAAGGGCCCGAAAGTGACGGCCAATATCAGCCTGGCCGGCCGCTATGCCGTGCTGATGCCGACAGTGGATTATATCGGCGTTTCCAAGAAAATCCGCGATGAAAAGGAACGGGACCGCCTGCGTGCCATAGCCAGCCAGTTGAAACCGGAAGGCATGGGCATCATTATCCGGACCGTCGCCAGAGATATAGCAGAAAAGGACCTCACGGCGGATATTACGTATCTCCTGCATACGTGGCAAAGCGTACTGCGCCGGTACGAACTGGCACGCAAGCCCAAATTGCTGTACCGCGAAGCCGACCTGGTCATGAGGACAATCCGTGACTATTGTACGGATGATGTAAAAAAAATCATTGTCGATGACAAAGAAGCCTATGACAGAATATGTCAGGTCCTGCCCGATGATGGCTGGAGACAACGGGTCAGTCTGTATCAGGGTGATGAGCCCGTATTTGAATTGTACCATCTGGAAGAACAACTCCGCTGCCTGATGGCCCGGGAAGTGCCTCTTCCTTCCGGCGGCAATCTCATATTTGACAGGACCGAAGCATTGACTGTCATTGATGTCAACAGCAGCCGGTATACGGGGAGCAGCACTCTTCAGGATACGATTTTTCACGTCAATAAAGAGGCTGCCGTGGAAATTGCGCGCCAGCTGCGTCTCCGTGATATTGGAGGCATCATCATCATTGATTTCATCGATATGGCCCAGTCGAACCGGAGAAAGGAAATCCTGGACATCCTCGAACGGGAAACCGCCCAGGATTGTACCAAAACCCATGTCATGGGCATGACCGCATTGAATCTGGTAGAAATTACGCGGAAGAAATCACGCCAGGGACTTCATCAGGTCCAGTTCAGTCCGTGTAACGTCTGCGGCGGTTCGGGATATCTCTATTCTCCTGAAACGGTAGCTATCCAGATTATCCGGCGCCTTCGCCATATGGTACAGGTGCGTCACGTAAAAGGAGATTTCCTGATTAGTGCCCACCAGGACGTGGTGGATTTTCTGAAGGAACGGAAACGGCGGGAAAGACTGGAACAAGAATTATCGCGGACCCTCCACTTCGAAGTGTCCGATCATCCGAACCGGGAAGTCTTTTCTATCTTATCGTGGCATCCATAAAAGGAGGCGTCTCATATGAATCCAATCGTAAAGGCAGTGACGAGCTGCCTTTTTTTTGCAGGTATGTGCTCCAGTGTGCTGGCGGCAGATGGGCAAAACGCATATCTCCAGTCTAAAGTCCGGTATGAAGCGGCTATGGCATCGCTGGCATCGTACGACGATAAGCCGGGACAACTGGCAAAGTCGGAATACCGGGATGAAGGATGGCAGCTGGAGAGCGTTACCCGTATCAATAAGTCCTCACAGGTTGAATTTATCGTCTTACACAAAAAAGCCGTAGAAGAACACCCGGCCCGCTATATCCTGGCTATATCGGGAACAGTAGACAAAAAAGATATCAAAAGTGATTTGCGAACCCACTCAGTTCCCTTTCACCGGGAAGACGGACTGGAGTCCGGACGGGAAATCCCGTCAGTACACAAAGGCTTCGATGACTACGCCTGGACAATCCTCGATGCGGATCTCGGGGGAAAAAAAGTAGCAGATACATTGTCTTCCCTCATCGCCAACAGGCAAGCTGAACTGCTTGTGACGGGTCACAGCCTGGGTGGTGCTGCCGCCGCGCTCATCGGTGCCCGTATGGCAGATCGTGGTTATTCACCGGGAGATATACACGTTATCTCCTTTGGTGCGCCTGCTGTAGGAAACCAGGCCTTTGCAGATGCCTATGGACAGGCCATGAATCTGGAACGCGTTGTCATAGAAGGAGATCCGGTCCAGCATATCCTGCAGGCGCTGCATACACCGTATGATCAGTTTGGAACGAAAATTGTCTGGAAGGACAGTCCTGATTCGTATCATTTCCGCCATCGCATGATCGTCTATGCCGATGCAGCACTCCGTAACTATTATGATAGTTTGTGGGCGTATGAACAGCAGACCGGCAGCCCGGTTTTCATTGAACGACACCCTGTCGTCCATTCTGATATATACGTGGCGCCGCCTGTGTTCACCCTTGATGAAGATATCCAGGATGATATGCCGTATATGCGGGCCGTCATTCATCATACCTTGTATCGTTCTATCAATGGAGCGGCTTTTTCACCGGCCTTTGGCGAGTCTATGGCTGAATCGTGCCGGGCCGCAGCACGGCTGCACAAGCCGTATATCATGCAGGAATATATTACGGTACAAAAGCAGAAAGAAGAAGAACATACATACCGCATCAGCGTATCCCGGCATATATACGATCAGCAGGGGCGATTCCTGTCGGCAGAGGAGTACACCACCGATACGAGCCTGTTTACTCCGATTTTGGCAGTTCTATATTGTCAGAAGCAGATAAAAATATAGAGTTATAAAGAGTTAAAAACAGTTATTTACTATTTATAACTGTTATGTAAATGCCTGTGCGCTGGAATGGAGACATCCGTGTTTTCCATAAACGAAAAGAGGCGGCGACGAAATGAACGATTGGGTTCATTTCGTCGCCGCCTCTTACGGATATCCCTGTCAGGGGATGCATAGATCCGCCTCTATCAGGAAGACTATATAGTCTCTTACTGGATATAGAAGGTCATGCTGACGGTTTCACTCAGCGTGTTTGTACCGGCTTCGACCGGTGCCATATCGGCCGATTCGGCTTTCATCAGGCGGGCATTCATAGCTCCGGCGTAAACGCTGGAATAAGATGGCGTACGGCCGCTGATATTGATTTCTTTTACTTTTCCAAGCTGTCCGCCTGCAGCCGTAGCGGCAGCTTCAGCGGCACTGCGGCCGTTATGGACTGCTTCCTTTATCAAGTTGTTTTTAATGGTATCGGCGTGCTCATTGGTAAACGTCATTCCCATGACGCGGTTGGCACCGGCCTGGCCTGCTTTTTCGATGATGCGCGGGATAAGATCAAAATCAGAAACGCGGATGCGCAGATTGTTTGTCACGGTGTAAGAGACAATCTTCCTGCCATTCGTATCATAATTCGGGGTCATATTGAAGTTTGTCGTCTTCAGATCATCCTTAGTGACCCCAAGAGCCTTGACGGCATTGGCAACCTGGTTCATGACCAGGTTATTGTCACTGCGGGCTTTCTGGGCATTGCTGGCCGTGCTTTCCATGCCAATGGTGATGTAGGCTGTATCCGGGGCGACCTGTTGTTCTGCGTATCCCGTCACATTAATGACTGATGGGGCCTGTTCGGCTGCTTCTGTAACGGCAGGAGCAGCAGCGCTGGCTGTTGCCAGCAGGACTGTCAGGGTCAGAGCTTTTAAGAAACGATATTTCATATGTAGAGTACCTCCTTACTTTATTGTATCCTCATATTGGATTTCTGATAAGAATATTATACAGTAAAATGTCTCTTCTGAAAATACGACAAACGATATATAGAGCAATTAGTTTCAAATTGTGAAGAAACTGTGATATTCGTCCTGCATAGCCTCTCTGCTGCCACGGCGATTTACTGGTCTGCATAAAAATATGACTTGTAATTATGAACAGGGTGTACTATAATAAGCGAAGAATAAAAAGCTAGGGGCGCCGCAAGGCTGAGAATGACCCTTTAACCTGATTCGGGTAATGCCGACGTAGGGAAGCTGTTACCGGATATGATAGCTCACCCTGCGGGGGTGGGCTTTTTTGTTATGTATTTTTGGATATGTTTAGGAGGATGTGTCATGAACTACACCACACAGATGGATGCAGCACGTAAAGGTATCGTTACGCCGCAAATGGAAATCGTTGCTAAAAAGGAACAGATGCCTGTTGAAAAACTGATGGAACTCGTTGCCAGTGGCAAGGTAGCTATCCCTGCTAACAAACTGCATACGGCACTCAGCCCGGAAGGCATCGGCAAGAACTGCCGCACCAAAATCAACGTCAATCTCGGTGTATCGCCGGAACATAATAACCATGAAGAAGAACTGCAGAAAGTCCAGAGTGCTATCGATATGAAAGCCGAAGCCATCATGGATTTGTCCAACTTCGGCAAGACCCGTGATTTCCGTCGCAAACTGGTTGGCATGTCTACAGCTATGATCGGTACGGTACCGATGTACGACGCCGTCGGTATGCTCGATAAAGACCTGAAAGATATCACGGTCGACGAATTTTTCTCAGTCGTCGAACAACATGCTGAAGATGGTGTAGATTTCATGACTATCCACTGTGGCATGAACCAGAAAACAGCAGAACGGATTAAACGCAATCCGCGTCTGACGAACGTCGTTTCCCGTGGCGGTTCACTGCTCTTTGCCTGGATGGAAATGAATAAGAAAGAAAATCCGTTCTATGAATATTACGATCGTCTCCTCGACATCTGTGAAAAATATGACGTTACCCTGAGCCTGGGCGATGCCTGCCGTCCTGGCTGTACACACGATTCGACCGATGCCGCTCAGATTGAAGAACTGATTACGCTCGGCGAACTGACCAAACGCGCCTGGGACCACAACGTACAGGTCATGATCGAAGGCCCGGGCCACATGGTTCTCACAGAAATCGCTGCCAATATGAAGATTGAAAAGCGGCTCTGTCACGAAGCGCCTTTCTATGTATTGGGGCCATTGGTTACCGATATCGCGCCGGGCTATGACCACATTACCAGTGCCATCGGCGGTGCCATTGCTGGTTCCTGCGGCGCTGACTTCCTCTGCTATGTCACACCGGCTGAACATCTGCGCCTGCCGTCCGTAGAAGACGTCAAGGAAGGGATCATCGCTACCCGTCTGGCTGCTCATGCGGCAGATCTTGCTAAAGGTATCCCGGGTGCTCAGGAATGGGACGACGCCATGAGCAAGGCCCGTGTCGATGTTGACTTCGAAAAGATGATTTCCCTGGCCATTGACCCGGTCAAAGCCAGAAAATATTATGAATCGAGCAAACCAGAATGTGAAGGAACTTGCTCCATGTGCGGCCGTATGTGCCCGGCACGGACGATGAAGAAAATCCTGGCCGGAGAAGACGTATCTCTTCTCGATGAATGCTGATAGCAGCAGATAGTATTTCTCATAGATAAAGAAAACGGGATTGCCTGTGAAGGTTTGTACCAGCACAGGCAGTCCCGTTTTCCTTAGAGTATGATAGGGAAAGTTTGATGTATCATGAATGGTGCATTTTGTATATTATTTAACCTAATCCGCCAGAAGTCCTCCACCTCT
>NZ_DGXL01000013.1:0-28557 GCF_002395615.1 Megasphaera sp. UBA4233
TTCGTTCAGGTGCTGCATTTCGATGATTTTGTCTTTGATGTGCGATGCCTTGGCACAACCGTTATAATCGGCTGCCAGGGCCGCAGCCCCGATGAGGACGTCGCCTACGCCGACTTTGCAACCGCCATAGGACTGACGGTGATATCCGGCAAAGCGTTCGACCATCATGCCGGCAAATTCCACTTCGCCGTTGAGGAAGATCTGGTCATTGGGAATAAATACGTTGTCGAAGATAACCAGTGCTTCCGTGCCGCCGAATTCGGGGTTGCCCGTATCCATGGGAGCTCCTTCCAGTTTCCGCGTATCGCAGGACTGACGGCCGACGATCATGAAAATGCCTTCGGCATCGGTCGGACAGCAGAAGGAAATAGCGTAATCCTTGTCAGCTTCCCGCATGGCGATGGTCGGCATAACGATGACTTCGTGGGAGTTGATGAAGCCTGTCTGATGGGCTTTGGCACCGCGTACGACGACACCGTCGGGACGGCGTTCGACGACGTGGAGATACAAATCGGGATCATCCTGGGCATGAGGAGCCTTGCCGCGGTCGCCTTTCGGGTCGGTCATGGCGCCATCGACGGTAAAGTCGTTCCGCTGTACCCGGGTGAGGAATTTCTTGAAGTTTTCATGATAATGAGTGCCGTATTTCTGGTCGATTTCATAGGTCGTGGAGAATACGGCGTTGGATGCATCCATGCCGACGCAGCGCTGGAAGCAGGCTGCCGTCTTCTGTCCGAGGAGACGCTGCATCCGGACTTTGTTGATGAGGTCCTGGGTGCTCTGGTGGATATGGGTAAAACGGTTGATCTTTTCACCAGTCAGGGACGACGTAGCCGTCATGAGATCTTCGTATTCCGGCATCTGGGCCAGGTCGTAGGTCATGCGGACCGAGTTCAGGGACGGACGCAGGATGGGGTCATCGACGACGTTGTCGATTTTTTTGCCGAACATGTACACCTGCAGATTGAGCTTGCGCATGCTTTCGATATACTGTTCACCAGTCATTAATGCCATGAGTATAACCTCCTTGTGCTTTTCAGATAACGCACAAGGAGCCCAGGCCCCCTGCGCGTCAAATCAACTTAGAATTTTAAAATCATTGCTTTACCGTCTGTAACGACTACGCCGTCCTGATTGGTAACGACGGTGCGGTAAATCAGACGATGTTTTTCCGGAATCTTTTCAATGAGTTCTGCCGTGCAGGTAATGGTATCACCAATATGTACAGGAGCCTTAAATTTTAATTCCTGTGAGCAGTAAATCGGCGTGCCGCCATGAGCAGCTTTCGTCATGGTCGTGGAGATGATGCCGGCACTGAGCATGCCATGGGCAATACGGCCTTTGAACATGGTCTTCGATGCTTCTACTTCATTGACATGCATCGGGTTGAAATCACCCGTAACACCTGCAAAAGCATATACATCACATTCACCAATTGTTTTGCCGAAAGTGGTCTTATCGCCGACTTTCATTTCATCATAGGTTAATACATCACTCATCGTTATCTCCCTTTCTGTATGAACGATTTACTGTAAAAGCTGGCCGGAAATAATCAATCTCTGAATCTGGTTCGTACCTTCATAAATCTGGGTAATCTTGGCATCGCGCATGAGCCGTTCTACCGGATATTCGCGGATGTAGCCATAACCGCCGAGAATCTGTACGGCGTCCGTTGCAATGGACATAGCCGCATCGGTCGCATACAGCTTGGCCATGCACGATTCTTTCGTGCACGGTTTGCCCTGTTCTTTGAGAGCTGCTGCACGGTACACGAGAAGACGGGCTGCATCCAGTTTCGTTGCCATGTCGGCAAGCATAAAGGAAATAGACTGGAATTTGCAGACCGGTTTGCCAAACTGTTCCCGTTCCTTGGAATACTTGATGGCCGCTTCCAGCGCAGCACCGGCGATGCCCAGGCCCTGGGCAGCAACACCGATACGGCCGCCATCGAGGCCCTGCATAGCGATTTTGAAGCCTTTGCCTTCTTCACCGAGAAGATTTTCTACCGGAACTTTGACATCCTGGAAAATCAGTTCTCTCGTCTTGGAAGCATGAATCCCCATCTTCTGTTCTTCTTTGCCAAAAGTGAAGCCTTCCATTCCTTTTTCAAGGATGAACGCGGAAATCCCTTTTGTGCCTTTTGTCTTATCCGTCATAGCAAAGACGACATAAATGTCTGCTTCCCCGCCATTGGTGATAAAGATTTTGCTGCCGTTGAGGATATAATGGTCGCCTTTACGGACAGCCGTGCTCTGCTGACGGGCAGCATCAGAACCGGCATTGGGTTCTGTCAGGCCGAAAGCACCCAGTTTCGTTCCTTCTGCCAGCGGTGTGAGGTATTTTTTCTTCTGTTCTTCTGTACCAAATTTCCAGATAGGCCATGCGCACAGAGAAATGCTGGAGGCATACCCGGCAGCTACGGCGTCATCAACCTTGGATAATTCTTCATTAGCCAGGATATAGCTTACATAACTGCCATCACTTCCACCGTATTCTTCGGGGAAAAAGATGCCGCACAAGCCTAATTCACCAATTTTATCAAAGATTTCACGGGAAAATTCTGCTTTTTCATCCCGTTCCTGGACAGTCGGTGCAATTTCCTTTTCTGCAAATTCGCGTACCAATTTCTGAATCGCCTGCTGTTCATCAGAGAATTCAAAATTCATAAAAAAATACCTCCTTAAATTATACGCCTCATAAGGCATTTATTCAAAACTATTTTCATAGTTTTAAAGCAGAATTACTTCTATATCGGAATAGATAAATATGACAATTTCTTTTGCAATTTGTTCGTATATGAGTTATAATTTGTATATACGTTTTACGTCTATATTCTACCATTTTTCACATAAAATAGCAATATTCGCCGATAAATTCCTTTTGTGGTTTATATCTGCCCGTGCTATAACCAGACTTCTCAGTCTTGTATCACCTATTTCCATTTGCAAGTATGTCCCATTTTCGCTATACTGATGATTGTGAACTTCAATGTACTGCCTGCGATTTACCGTCATCATATATATTTTAAAGGAGGTAATATAGGATGCCCTATACCACGCACCGCCCTACAGCCCGTGTATTGGACATTATGCAGCTTCTTTCCACATCGAAGGAAGGCTGCTCCCTGACAGAAATTGCCACGGCTATCTCTGTCCCCAAAAGTACGATTGTTCCCATTATCCGCACACTGTGTGAACGCCGCTTTATCACCCAGCATGGATCCAACAAGTATACAGTCGGCATCAGCGCTCTCATCGTCGGATCCGCCTGCCTGCAGGACATGGACATACTAGAACTTTTCAAAGCCCAGATGAAACGCATCGTCAATGCCACATCGGAAGCCTGCCAGCTCGGTGTTCTGGTAGGCGGTGATGTACTCTATCTGGCAAAAGAAGAATCTCCCGAACCGATACGGCTCATTTCTTTCGTCGGCAAACGGCTTCCTGCTTACAGCACGGCTATCGGAAAAGCACTGCTAAGCGAATACACCCTGCAGGGCCTGCAAACACTCTATCCCCAGGGGCTGGCCCCGGTAACAGAACGGACCTGTACAGACTTTAACCGTTTCTATGATGAATGCCAGCAGGGCAAGACGCTTGGATATTTCACGGATAAAGAAGAAATTTCTCCCGGCATCAATTGTTTCTCCGTTCCCCTGGCGTATCACGGTCATTATATCGCTGCCATGAGCGTCAGCATCCCTTCTTTCCGCCTGACAGAAGAAAAGAAGGAAAAAACCATTGACGCATTGAAGACATCGAAGGAAAAACTGGAACACACCTTTACGGAACTGAACATCAACGATATTGATTTCTTTGCCAAATCATTCCAGTCCCAGCCAATATAAGATGTTAAGTCACTACATGTATAAAAAAGACCTGTTCTCAGCAACAGGTCTTTTTTATATCTGAATTTTGTTGTTATTTACTATAAACGTACAGCTAAAAAGGTATCGTACAAAGCACCACTGCTTCGTACGATACCTTCTTTATTAGCTGCAAACTAGTATGAATTACTGAAGATATCCGCCGGACATTGCCGATGTCGCATATTTGCTATAGCGAGCCAGATAGCCTTTTTTCTTCGGGAAATCAGGCATCTTCCAGTTCTTTTTACGTTCAGCCAGAATAGCATCTACTTCTTCCGCCGTCTTCTTTTCACCTTTTACGCCGATCATATTGATTTTGCGGTTCGGAATGTCGATTTCAATCATATCGCCGTCTTCCAGGAGCGCAATGGGGCCGCCTTCTACGGCTTCCGGTGATACGTGGCCGATAGCCGGGCCCTGGGTAGCACCTGAGAAACGGCCGTCCGTTACCAGTGCAACCGTGCCATCCAGGCGTTCATCAAAGGCAATGGCATCGGTCGTCATGAGGCTTTCAGGCATACCAGCACCTTTCGGGCCTTCATAACGGATAAATAAGATGTCGCCCTGATTGACCTGACCAGTAATGATAGCCTGCTGGCAGTCTTCTTCCGAATTGAATACCCGTGCCGGTCCGATATGATGCATCATATCGGGATTCTTGATAGCCGAGAATTTAACGACACTGCCATCAGGAGCAATATTGCCGTCCAGTACAGCCAGAGAACCATATTTATTCGAATGTTCCGGTTTGCGGATGATATCTTCCGGATTAATGCCATAAGTCTTGAGATAGCCAAGGCCGCGTTCAAAGAAGTCGCTCTTTTCAATCATTTCCAGGTTTTCACCCAGCGTGCGGCCCGTAACGGTCATGACGTTGAGATCCAGTTCGTCTTTGAGATACATCTGGATCATGGGAATCCCGCCGGCATACCAGAGGAATTCTGTAATGTATTTGCCGCTAGGCTGTACATTCGTCAGATATTTGATATTCTTGCCGATTTCATCGAACATGCGCGGATGAATATCAATGCCCAGCTGATGGGCAATAGCCGGGAAATGAATGGTAGCATTGGTAGAACCACTGATAGCCTGATGGACTTTAATGGCGTTGATGAAGGCCGCTTTCGTCATGATTTTTGACGTGGTGATGCCTTTTTCAGCCAGTTCCATAATCTTCTGACCTGCCAGACGGGCATAGCGCTGACTTTCCATCAATGTAGCCGGTACGACAGCATTGCCGGGAAGGGCCATACCAAGTGCTTCAGACATGCACTGCATCGTGCTGGCCGTTCCCATGAACTGACAGGAACCACAGGTCGGACAGCCCGTCAGTTTATAATCACGCATTTCATCTTTGCTGACCAGACCGCGTTTATCACGGGCCGTAATCGGGCCGGCGAGGTCGGATGTCGTGCACCCCGGGCCGCTGCGCATAGAACCGCCGGGAATGTGGATGACCGGCATATCGAGACGGGCAGCTACTTCCAGATGAGCCGGTACGGCTTTATCACAGCTGGAAATCAGAATAACGCCATCCCAGGGAATGACATTGGCATGGATTTCTACCATATCGGCAATGACTTCACGGCTGGGAAGGATAAAGTTCATGCCATCATGGCCCTGAGCCCATCCGTCACAGATATCAGTGACATGGAAATTAGCAGGTTTGCCACCCGTTTCATAGACGCCGATAGATGCCTGTTTAGCATACTTATCGAGGTGAACACTGCCGGGATGGCTTTCACCCCATACATCATCAATCAAAATCTGCGGTTTCGCGAGATCGCCTTCGGAGAATTCGGTGCCGAGTTTCAATGCATCCGACTGGGCCCATACTTTGCGTACGCCTTTACATCTCTGTTCCATTCATGTTCCTCCTTGTTTTAGGGATTGGGAAACAAAATATAAATATAATATGTTATATATGAGAGGCCGTATGCTGCCAGATACAGCATACGGTCTCCTATCGTCATGACGGATTAAAACAGGTTGCCATTTTCATCAAACGGCATAGGAGCCAGTTCCCCGGCTACTTCCATATCCGGGTTAGCTTCAACTTCCGGAAGCAGTGCTTCTGATACGTAAATATCCTGCACTTCCATCGTATTCTTGATGCGGACGATTTTCGGAGCTGTCTTATCAGCTTTCGTAGCCGTTTTCAGGGCAACCTGGATAGCCAGTTTATCATTTTCCGTCCAGAACGGGATCTTGACCATTTCCAGAATCGTCGAGGTAACGGCGTTCGGATATGCTGCAGCATTGACAATCTTATCAACACAGCGCTGTGTCGTTACATCTGCCAGACCCAGGCCATTGGCATTGCCATGGGTTTCTTCCGTAAGATCCAGGACAATCTTTCGGTCGGCATTGAATTCACACTTGGACGGGAATTCGCCGTTCGGGCCAAAGGGAACGCCCGTTTCACGAGGCAGCATGTTAGAAACGTTGGGGTCATGTCCGTCACCGCTGATGTTTTTGCCGATTTCATCGATGATGAGAAGGTCGGCATGTTTGATCATGATATGGCCCATAAGAGCTTTTGCTTTTTTCAAGTATTCCGGTTCCTGTTCGATGATTTCGTCCGGCGTAAGGGCGACAATGGTATGCGTCTGATCTGCCGCATTTTCCAAAAGGCCGACGCCACAAATAATCGGAGCATTTTTCAGAATGACTTTGCCATAGCGCTGGATGTTTTCTGCCATGTGGACAAAGCCTTGTTCATGGACACCTTCGGCGCCATGCTGTTTGCCCATGCCGATGACAGCCATCTTCATCAGGCCGCTTTCATAAGGGCCAACGAACTGCGTATGGGCTTTGATACGGCCCAGCATGATGATACCATCCGATTCGGCTGCATATTTGTCGATGAAAACAGGACGGCCATCATCGGTCGTGCCAATCTGTTTCGTTTCCATAGTTGCACGAATCGGGCATCCTACATAGTCTTCCACAACGCCATAGCCATTGACGATCTGGGTCTGTCCTTCCGGTGTAGCACCGCCATGACTGCCCATAGCCGGGAATACGAACGGTTTAGCACCTTTTTCCTTAACATACGATGCAATGGTCTTGATAATAAGAGCCGTATTGGATACGCCGCGGCTGCCGCAGGTAATGGCAATCGTCATGCCCGGTTTTATTTTGGATGCGATGATGTCACGATCGAGCTGAGCCCGGACAACACCGGGAATATCTTCCGGTTTAATGTACGATAAATCAAACTTCTGATGTACTTTCACCATTTTAGGAATAAATACGTCTTTACATAATTCTCCTACAACACCTGTACCTTGTTTCATACTACTACTCCTCTCTTTACAGCAACAGAACGAATTCGTACTAGTTCCTGCCTCATACAATTGCACATTAATTCGCATATGCACATATGTATACATTTACGAATTTATATATTATTATTGTACTAGAATGGCAGTATCTGTCAAATAACGGGATTGCACCTTATGTTCGGTTGCTATGAGAAAATTACATATATAAAACAGCCATCAACCTTTATGAGTACTGGAATCCGACGGCAATTTTATCAAAGAATGACACATCTGTTATAACACATCTAATATATGTACATATTAGCATATTCTAGTATCCTAGTCTATAAAAAAATCATAACTAATATGATTTTTCTGGCATCATTCATCGGTTTTACGTTATTGTTTTCACATTTGTTCATTTGAACAGATTCATCTGATCCTGTCTCAAAACTGAGACACCGATTTTACAATTATTCATACAAAATAGTTGCAAATAAAATGAAAAAAAGTTATAGTGAAGAAAGGGACATGTACTATTTCATTTAGAAAGCACAGCTTTCTGCTGACACCTGATGATGGGAAAGGATGAAGAAAATGTACAGAAGTAAAGAAATTTTAGGAAGGCCGGAATGGTCTTTTAATCGCAGTGTATTTAAATCCATCGGCTATTCCGATGACGATCTGAAGCGCCCGCTGATTGGCATTGCCAACTCCTGGAATGAACTCGTGCCGGGACACTACAACCTGCGCCAGATGGCCGAAGCCGTCAAAAAGGGAATATACCGGGCAGGCGGTACAGCCTGTGAATTTGGCGTCATCGCCGGCTGTGACGGCACGGCCCAGGGCCACGCTGGCATGCATTATATTCTGCCTTCCCGCGACCTGATTGCCAATGACATCGAAACGATGGTAGAAATCCATCATCTGGATGCCGTCGTGCTGCTCGGCTCCTGTGACAAAATCGTGCCGGGTATGCTCCTTGCGGCAGCCCGCCTCGATATTCCAGTCATATTTATGGGTGGCGGTCCCATGCTGGGAGGCAAGGTATTCGACAACCGCAAATCCGATCTGACTTCTATGTCGGAAGGACTGGGAATGCTGCGTGCCGGAAAAATAGACGAACCTACATTTAACAGTCTGGAAGACGTCTGCGGTCCGACCTGCGGGTCCTGTTCATTCTATGGCTCAGCCAATACGATGAACTGTGTCGCCGAAGCCATGGGGATCTCACTTCCCGGTGCCGCTCTGATTCCGGCCGTCTATGCTGATCGTACGCGCTGTGCCGAACAAACCGGTGAAGCAATCGTACGCCTTACCCAACAGGGCATCACCAGTCATGACATCCTGACGATGGACGCCATTGAAAACGGCATACGCGTCCTTATGGCAACGGGAGGCTCTACGAATGGCGTACTCCATCTGACCGCTATGGCTCATGAATTAGGCATTGATCATGAAACGATGCTGGCCGTCTTTGATAGACTCAGCGCCACAACACCACTCATTGCCAAAGTCAACCCGGCATCATCCTATGATATGGAAGATTTCTATAAGGCCGGCGGTATCCCCAAAGTCATGACAGAAATCCTGCCGCTGCTTCACAAAGACTGCATGACCGTTACGGGCATGACCGTTTCCGAAAATCTGCAGAACTATACCTACAAATACGAATTTAACCCCCAGGTCATCAAAACCATGGCTGAACCGTTCGAATCCCGCAAGGGCCTGGCTATCCTCCGGGGAAATCTGGCTCCGGAAACGGGCGTCACCAAGCCGGCTGCTATTGACCCGTCGATCCTGACGTTTACGGGAACGGCCAAATGTTATAATTCGGAAGAAGAAGCTGAAAAAGCCATCTTGGGCGGCGATATCGTAGCCGGTGACGTCGTCGTCATCCGTTATGAAGGGCCAAAAGGCGGTCCTGGTATGCGGGAAATGTTCAAGGCCATGAAGTATCTGTACGGCCGGGGACTGGCAAAATCGACAGCCCTCGTTACGGATGGACGTTTCTCCGGTACCAACAACGGCTGTTTTGTCGGTCACGTTTCTCCTGAAGCCGCAGATGGCGGCCCCATTGCCCTCGTCAAAGACGGCGATAAAATCACCATTGATATCCCGAACAATACACTGACGCTTCATGTATCAGATGAAGAACTGGCACAACGCAAAAAGAATTGGGTCCGCCCCAAACCGAAATTTACACATGGATGGCTCGGCCTCTATTCCCGCATTGCAAAATCAGCCGCCACTGGCGCTATCCTCGATTTAAACGAATAATAGCAAAAAAGAGCATCCCCGCTGCGGGATGCTCTTTTTTGCTGTTTAGGAAAGAAATTATTTACCTTCTGTCTTCTTCGGCAGGCTCAATGTCAGGAAGAAGCCGCAGGCAAGCATAGCTGCCAGGAAATAAATGCCCGCATAAATGGACATGAACTGCGTGGTCAGCCAGCCAACGATGAACGGACCGACGAAACCGCCGAGGTTGCCGAGAGCGTTGATGATGCCCAGGCTGTCGCCAGCAACTTTAGCTGGGAAAAGCATGGTCGGGATAGTCCAGAAAATCCCCGATGCGCACTGCAGGAACAGGCCGCAGCCGCAGAGGAAGGCAAAGGAAACCCAGGTGTAATCTTTCAGGAAAGCCGATGCCAGGAAGCAAAGAGCAAATCCCAGGAGGGGCAGGGCAACATATTTTTTACGGTTACCGCTGCGGTCAGACAAATGCCCAAAGATATACAAACCGGCCATGCAGGCAAAATACGGAATGGTGGAGAGGAAACCAATGCTGGTCATGCCGCTATTAGTAAGGCTTTTGAGGATAGTCGGCAGCCACATAGCAAAACCATAGATACCTACCTGATAAAAGAAATAGATGAGGATCAGTTTCCACATATTGACACTGCTGAGAATAGTGGAAAGAGACGTAGGCGCATCATCTTCCGAGCTGAGTTCTTTCTGTTCAGCAGCCAGCGTCGTTTCCAGGTATTCCCGTTCTTCTTTGGAAATCCATTTGGCTTCCGACGGACGGTTGCTGATAAGAGGCCACCACACGAAAATGAGCAGGAAAGAAACGGCACCTTCAGCGATGAAAACGGAACGCCAGCCAAAGGTCGTAACCAGCCAGCCGGAGATAGGACCGGTGATGATAGAAGCAATAGCTACATTCATGATGAAGTAGGAATTGGCCCGGCCACGTTCAGACGAAGGGAACCAGTGACTGATGATGACTAGGATAGCCGGCCATACACCGCCTTCAGCAACGCCGACGAGAAAACGCAGGACCAAAAGCTGGGTAGCTGTCTGCACAAACCCGAGGCTGGTACAAATAATACTCCAGGCAAGAATGGAAACAGCTATGAACTTTTTGGCATTGCCCGTTTCAGCAATATGTCCGCCCGGTACCTGGAGAACCATATAGCCGATAAAGAAAATACCTGCTGCCAGGCCGGATAAGGTTGCCGTCATCTGCAACGCATCGCTCATGCCGCCGGCCATAGCAAAACCGATATTAGTGCGATCCATAAATCCGAAAATATAGACGAGGATCGCCGGTGGAATAATGCGCCCCCAGCGTTTAGCCGGGATAGCTTCTGTTGATGCCATACTTAACACATCCTTCTAATAAAATAACCACAAGGTATAATGGCCATATCATAGAAAATAAAATTATAAATACGTCCTTTATATTCATTTCAAGAATAAAGAATATATATTTTCTATAGCCATTATTCATAGAAGTGGTGTGCCTATTATAGCACCATTATTTTGTTTAGCAAGTAGCAGACCAGGTATTTTCAGCATTCTTGTATCCCAATTTTTTATTGTTACCATTCTATTTGTACATAAAAAATGCAGGAATTATATTGTTAACATTAACAATATAATTCCTGCATACTTATCATAAGGAATTACTGCATGGTCCAGCCACCATCGAGAACGATGGGCTGTCCCGTCATATAATCAGAAGCCGGCGATGCCAGGAAAACAGCAGCACCTGCAATATCCCCTACTTCACCGAAGCGGCGCATGGGAATCTTTCCTGTAATATGTTTATAGATTTTTTCTTCACTCAATGCGTCTTTGTTGATATCTGTAATGACATACCCCGGGCAGATAGCGTTGACCTGAATATTGTATTTGGCCCATTCCAGCGCCAGAGCCTTTGTCATCTGCAGGACGCCGCCTTTGGCGACGCAATATGGCAGAACCTGTTTTTCTGCAACAAGGCCAAGCATGGAAGCGATATTAATGATTTTTCCGCTCTTCTGGGCAATCATATATTTTCCGGCAGCCTGTGCCATGAAGAATACGGCTTTCATATCCATATCAATCACACGGTCCCAGTCAGCTTCCGTCAAATCTTCTGCCTTTTTCGTAATTGCGCTGCCGGCATTATTCACGAGAATATCAATATGTCCAAACGCATCCATCGTCTTCTGCATCAGATTGGCGACATCGCTGGCAATGGTAACATCGCATTTGACGCCCAGTCCCTTGACGCCGTATTGTTCCATTTCTTTTGCTACGGCATCGCATTCATCCTGATGACGGCTGACTACGACGACATTGGCACCACTCTGGGCCAGACCTTCCACAATACCTTTGCCAATCCCCTTCGTACCGCCTGTAACAATAGCGGTTTTCCCTGTAAGTTGCAATTTTTCAAACATGTGTCTGTCTCCTCTCTTAATCGCACCAGGCAGCGCCGTTTACATCCAGGATTTCTCCAGAAATATATTTCGCCTTATCACTGGCAAGGAAAATAATCGCTTCGCTGATATCATCGGGTTCACCAAATTTGCGGCCCAGAGGGATAGTCTTAACGAGTTTTGCACACATTTTGGGATCCCATACGGCAGTCATTTTCGTCTGGATAGGTCCAGGTGCAACGGCATTGACGCGGATGCCATAACGGGCCGCAAAGGTAGCCGCCGAAATCGTCACATTGACGATAGCTGCCTTGCTGGCCGAGTAATCGACACCGACAGCACCAGAGCCAGTCTTGGCCGCAATGGATGTAACATTGACAATATTTCCCTTTGTTCCCGTGCGCATCATGGATTCGATGGCCTTCTGGTTAGTATATAACGTTCCGAAGGCATTGATTTTCATGACCCGGTCCCAGCTTTCCGGCGTAACACCGAGGAAATTCATACCACTGGTACAAATACCGGCAATATTGGCAAAAATATCAATACGGCCAAATTTCTTTTCCGTATCTGCTATGAGGGCATCTACATCGGCCGGCTTGCTTACATCACATGCCATAACGCTGGCTGAAAAGCCGTCTTTTTTTAATTCGGCAGCACATTCTTCACATTCAGACAGGACATTGCTGGAAATGACGCAGTGAGCTCCTTCTTCACAAAAACGACGGGCTGTCATGGCGCCGATACCGCGGCCGCCACCGGTTACTACTACAACTTTGTCTTTGAAATCATTCATACTGATCCATACCTTCCTTTTCCATAGAAATATCTATCATTAAATGAAGCTTAAATCCTGTTGTAATCCTGCTGTCTGCTCGGCAATTTCACTTTTATGGCGCTTCAGGATGCGGAGTATTTCTTGCTGTTTTTCTGGCGTAGAACGGTAAATCGGCAGGCTGACACTGATGGCCATCGTCTGGTCTGCCACCTGGATGGGAATGGAAATACATTCAATATCCTTATTTACTTCCCCATTTTCCAGCGCATATCCCTGTTTACGGATCGTATGCAGCTGACTCAGAAGTTCATCGACCGTGCGCACGGTCTGTTCCGTATACTGTTGCAGTACAGGCGGGCAGATACGGCGTACTTCTTCGTCTGTATAGCAACTGAGAAGGCTTTTTCCCAGACTCGTGGCATAGGCAGCCAGCGTCGCCCCTACAGATGAACTGACCCGGATAGCCTGCTGAGGTTCCATTTTAGCAATGTACAGGACATTCATCCCTTCCAAAACACCGAGCTGACAAATTTCATTACAAGCCGTAACGATTTCTTCCATATGTGCTTTGACAATATCGAGGCAGCTCAGTGTGCGGGTGTATGCATATCCCAGACGGAAACAGCTTTTGCCTAGTGTAAAAAGCGAATGCTGGCATTGCAGATATCCTTTTGCTACGAGAGTCATGACAATGGGGTGCAAGGTACCTTTAGAAATTCCCGTCTGCCGGGATAACTCTGTAAAGGATATCCCATTTTCATGACTATACGCCGTTTCCAGAATATCCAGAACGCGGACAGTCGGATTATGTAACTTTTCCTCTTCCATATCTCCCCCTCCTTTTGTTCGAATACACAACATTAGTTCGTATATTCTAACTTCAGGTATAGAATATCATAGCCACAGCGTAAAGTCAATGAAATCACCTTAACCTGCAAATTACGCATGCAGAACCTGACTACCATGCAATATAGGAATTAAAAAAGCTGCTGCACCAAACAGTGCAGCAGCTCTGAAGTGAAGGACGGTTTAGTCTTCGTCGTATGTGAAAATTTTTCCTGGATTCAAAATCAGATTCGGGTCCAGTGCCTTCTTGATGGCCTTCATCATATCGAGAGAAACCGGATCGGTAAATTTCTTCATTTCATTGATTTTCCGCAGACCGATGCCATGTTCACCAGAGAGGCATCCGCCCAGGCTGTAAACCAGTGTATACAATTCGTTGTGATATTTAGGAATGACTTCATTCCACTGTTCCATAGGCATGTCCATTTTCAGGGCATTGACATGGATATTGCCATCACCGATATGGGCAGATGTAGTCGTAGCAATGCCATATTTCTTTTCAATAGCCGGAATCCGGGCCATGAGATCGGCAATTTTATCGACAGGAACGACGATATCTTCGGCAAGCCAGATCTGGCTGTCATTGCGGGCCGCTTCCCCGATATTATACCGTGCGCCCCAGATACGGTCGTCCGCAACCAATGTTTCAACGGAACCGTTCTTTTCGCAGATTTCATCAGCCGTAGCCACACGGTTGTCCAGGTCGTCCTGATCATAGGAATCAATAGTAATAATGATATAGTTCCCATTATCTTTAGAATGAGGAAGGGTCATATTCATGAATCGTTCTTCACTCTGAATCCCTTTATTGTCCAGGAATTCAATAGCTGTCGGCTGAACACCAGCCATAAGGAGCTGGTTCGGTACAGCCAGGGCTTTTGTTTCATCCGTAAAGATGGCAACCATATCAAAGTGATACGGAGCGATAGGACGGAGTTTCAGGCATAATTTAGTAATGATTCCCAACGTGCCTTCACTGCCGCAGATGAGTTTTTCCAGAGCATACCCGGTCGTATTTTTCTGCAGTCGCTTGCCTACCTGGGTAATTTCACCTGTCGGCGTTACGATTTCAGCCCAGTACACCTGATCGCGGGTCGTCCCGTATTTTACGACGCGGCTGCCGCCGGCATTAGTAGCCACGTTGCCACCGATTTCACTGGACGCTTTTGAGCTGGGATCTCCGGCGTAATACAAGCCAGCTTCTTTAGCGGCAGACTGTACGGCCGTCGTAACGGCGCCTGCTTCTACGATCATATACAGTGCTTCTTTATTGACTTCAATGATTTTATTCATTTTTTCCAGGCAGAGAACAATTCCATTATAAACAGGAATTGCCTGGCAGGCAAGGCTGCTGCCACCGCCACGTGGTGTTACAGGAACCATGTATTCGTTGGCCAGCTTCATAATAGCCGCTACCTGTTCCGTCGTTTCCGGGAAAACTACCACTTCCGGCGTGTGGAAATAGGCCGGATTGGTTTCTTCGTCCGTCTTATAAACATCCAGTTTTTCCGGATCTGTCGTCATGTTGTGTTTTCCAAGTAAATCAAGCAGTTTCTGAATCAGTTCAGGTGTTACTTTGTTGTATTTAGGCATAAGTCAGCCCTCCCCGTTTAAAATAGAACGATTAGCAAATCATCCTTTCCTACAAAACGATACATGTCACAGTATATTATACCCCTTGTGATATATATCATTGGATACTAACATGTTAGTTTATTATGATTTATTTGTCAATATAGTATGAAAATAAAGCATTAACTACTAATGTGCCATGAAAACTAGTCACACTATTCATAAAAAAAGCTCTTGCACTCAATGCGCAAGAACTTTTCTTTCACCAGGGAATACATGCATATAAAATACCAATGCCAATTGCCGGAAACATATTGGAAACGCGTATTTTTTTATCAAATGCCAAATTTAATCCAACACAAAAGATCATAACAGACCCGGTTAAAACTATATTAGATAGAACAGCAGCCGATGCAGACGCTTTAAACCACATTCCCAACAGCGTAATCAGTCCTTGTATGATTCCCATCGGGATAGCTGCAAACAAGCAGCCTTTTCCATTGGGAATTGTAATCACCATGATAGTTAAAAAATCAATCACCGTTTTAGTAATCAGCAGGGAACTGTCTCCATAAATACTTTCGGATAACGGTCCCATAACGGCCAACGATCCGATACTGACCATCAAGGATGCCGATACAAAGGCATTGATAAATCGTGCATCATCACTATTTCCACTATGTGCCCTGAGCCATGATCCTAATTTCAGGACCCGGCCTTCAATGTCAATCAATTCTCCCAAAAAACTACCGGCGGACATACAGACAAGCAAAGTTACGGCTCCCGTCGATACCAGCCGCCCGTCTTTAAAGACCAGCATTTCTGCCAGAACACCCGCTGCACCAATAAAAACAAGGCAGATGCCACAGGCAGTCATAACCATTTGTCTATAAGCATCAGAAATCCGATTTCCAATGGTTAAGCCCAGACCACCACCAACAATTATGCCCGCCATATTTAATAACGTTCCAATTCCAACCACGTTTTCTCCCCCATTTATTTTGATAATCTGGAATTATACACTGATTTTCAAAAATAAACCAGGAATATATTCACTTCTATATTGAATTTTTTCTTTTTACTGCAAAGGCTCTATGATTTTTCTTTTAGCTTGTTCTGTGGAAGGACATCGCTAGGAGAACAATCATAAAATTTCCTAAATACGGTGCTAAAATAACTGGCATCCTTAAAACCTATTTTACAAGCCACTTCGGTGATGGTAAACTTGCCACTGCTCAAAAGTTCTCTGGCCTTTTTCATCCTCACTTCTGTCAGATACGGAACAAATCGTTTCCCTGTATATTTTTTGAAAACACGGCAAAAATACCCTTTACTCACGAAATATTCTTTTGTCACCTGATCTAAGGTCAGTTCCTTATCATAATTGGCTTCAATATAGTCCATGACAGATTCGACGAGCTTATCTGCATTATTTTGAACAGAAACCATGTCATATGTAAGTATATCAACCAGATTATTGACATAGTTCAGTGCTTCCTGTGCACTAAGGGCATTGTTAATATCATATATATATTTCTTTTTAGCCCGTCCTGCTTCTTCATCAGTAAGTACATTCCGACCGTATTTATCCAGCAAATCACATCCAAATTTAATGATATTGACTATGAACAAATTACGTGGATATTCTAATTGCTGCATTTCCTTGAAAATATCATATATAAATTTTTTTCCTGCCGGCAGTTCATTGTTAAGTAAAAATTGCTGAAATTGTTCATACGTCTGTGACAGGTCTGCTTTTGAATTTTCGCGTTTCTCTTTGAGTGTACACGTCCCCAGAATAGAAAAACGCCGAAGCTGCCAAAACAGGCCTATATAACACGTTTCTACGGCTTTTTTATAGGTCTGACTAAGTGTGTCTTCATGATGCATATAAACTACGGCAGATAAAAACACATCATAATCACTTTCATATTTTTTAATAGAAGCCTGCAGCATGCCCCGGATCTGACTATTCCAGCA
Source organism: Megasphaera sp. UBA4233 (assembly GCF_002395615.1). Taxonomy (NCBI): domain Bacteria; kingdom Bacillati; phylum Bacillota; class Negativicutes; order Veillonellales; family Veillonellaceae; genus Megasphaera; species Megasphaera sp. UBA4233. Next base: position 16,960 of record NZ_DGXL01000013.1, read on the forward strand.
ATCGAAGATAAAGACCAGCAAATCACCTTTTGCAATGATAACGGCATACTCGCCCAGTTGCCGGAACGCACCGTGATGAATCCGCACGGGAATACCCGTTCCATCTTCTTTATTATGCCATCCTCCTACAGCACATACAGCTATAGGCGTAAACGTATTGCGATGTGACAGGGCGCGCAGCAATGGTAACACTTTTTCGTCATTACTTCTGATTCGTAATAACTCTACCAGCTGTTCCTTTATAACAACAGGATATTGTTCTTCCAATTTCTTTTCTACTCGTTCCAAATGAGTTTTATCTATTCTCATTTTTAAAGCCTGACCAATACCGGCCTTCAATGTCCTGATCAAATCATGTGGCTTAATTGGTTTGACTAAATAGTCCGTGACCCGTGCATGCATCGCCCGGTGTGCATATTCAAATTCCTTGTATGCCGTCAAAATATAAATAAAGGTATCCGGGTTCGATTCCCGTATTTTTTCAGCCACATCCAGCCCATTAATTTCAGGCATATTAATATCCAACATAACAAATTCTGGATGATATATTTGTACTAACCGTAAAGCCTCTTTCCCATTACTTGCGGTGCCACAAACATGTAACGGCAGGTGATTTTTTTCTATAACTGCTTTTATATACTGAAATACCAACTGTTCATCATCGGCTATCACGAGATTATACATCCCATCACCCCCTCATTTATCACTATGATTTGGGAATTTTTAATGTCGCCAGCGTTCCCTTATGCGGCAACGGTTCCAACAATAATGTAAAATTCCCTTTAAAAAACAACTTCAGTCTTAAATAGATATTTTTCAAACCTATACCACTGAGGTGTATCTTAATATCATCGGTCTCGGGCAGCTTCCGGACCATTTCAGAGATTTCAGGTGAAATACCACATCCGTTATCTTCTACTTGCAAAAGGATATAATCTCCTTCTATATCCCCTGATATAATGAGTTTCCCCGGATAATCAATATTTTGAAAGCCGTGTAAGATAGCATTTTCTACCATTACCATAAGACTCATCAACGGAATCCTGACTCCCATGATTTTTGGATTCACATGAATTTCTGCCTTAAATTTATTGGGGAACCGTGTGTTTTGAATATACAAATAATCCCGTATATAATTGAGTTCTTCCTGAATGGTTACTTGTGCTTCTTCTTTACCCAGGCTAAGACGCAGCAGATTAGATAATGCATAAGTCAGCGACGCTACTGTGTCCGCACCTTCCAGATAAGCCTGCTGTGCAATCGTATTTAATGTGTTAAATAAAAAATGTACATTTATCTGGGATTCCAGGAATTTCAATTGCGTCTTATTCAATAACTCTTCCAACCGGCTTTGTGCTTCCCGTTCACGGTTTAAATTATTTTTGTAAGTTTTTAATTCATCTTCTCTTTGTGAATTCAGAAACAGATCAATTAAATTATTAGTCAGTAATGATAAATCTCTGGCTATAGAGATAAGGTGATTGGGAGATAATAAAGGCAGGGCATTATACGCAACCTGCATTGTACCTTCCATGGTATGTAATAATTCATGGTCGGGAATATCCGATAGTCTGCCAAAACCACAAATAAGATATCCTAAAGGAACGCCTTTTACAAGAACGGGAATCTGGTTGACCGCCACGCCAAAATGACACTGGAATGTACCTAATTGCGGTTGCTGCATATCCTTATGCAATAGACAATTTCCCTCTTGATGATTTATGCAATATTTACATAAATCAGGAAGGTCCTTCTGGCTGCCATATACCTGTCCCGTAGGATACAATAGGAAACATTTCATATGCACTAAATCGGCAAAGTTAGAGATAAGCTGATTCAGATTCAGCTTTTTTGCCATGATGTCAATGTCAATATGTTCTAAATATTCACTTTCCTCCAGTGGTTTTGTTATATCTGAATAGATAATACTGATAAAGGAAGCGGGTTCATCAGTTGTATTGACAAAACGATGATTGCAATCACTGCTGATATGGCCGATTTTTCCCTTTGTCAGTACAATCTCACGATCATTACACCAATGAACACAGCGGCCACTTATACCAATAATAATTTCATGATAACCAAAATGGCCATGAAACGGCTGTCCCTTACGCGGATAAATGGTTGCCACAGAGACAATGGGCTGATTTTTTGTCCTGTCCGGTTCAAGCTGGAGCCAATGTTGTTCCCCCCAGTCCCGGACAACATCGCGTATAACATCGACGCCATAAAAATCTTTGATATAATTTATGGTTTTCCTTGTCATAGTTACTCTCCTGACAAAACTTTTCCTTTACAACGTACAAAAATCCCATGGGTTCCGGCGGTCAAATTTTCAATCCAACCAGCCATTCTCCATTATCAAAATCATGTTATATGTAATATCAATTGTATCAGTTTAATGACAAATTTCAAGACATAAAACCCGATTAACGATAGGAGGCCGATACATCTCAACTCTTTCTATGAGAGAAATGTATAGGATTGTCATCTAAAAACAAAAGGCCCAGAGGGACAAGCAGAAGTACTGCTCATCATTCTGGGCCTTTTATTATCACATTTGCCTTATTTTATTTAGAATCTGCCAAGAATTGCACGGGAAATAACAAGGCGCTGAATCTGGTTCGTGCCTTCGTAAATCTGTGTAATCTTAGCATCACGCAGATACCGTTCTACCGGATATTCCCGTGTATAGCCGTAACCGCCAAGGACCTGTACAGCATCCAAAGCCACTTTTACAGCCGTATCGGATGCCATTGTCTTAGCCATAGCGGCTTCTTTTGCGAATGGTTTGCCAGCATCTTTTAATTCAGCTGCATGACGTACCAGCTGGCGGGACGCTTCAATCTGGATAGCCATATCGGCAAGCATAAAGCTGATAGCCTGCTGTTTAGCGATAGGTTTGCCAAACTGAATACGAACCTTGGAATATTCCAGAGCGGCTTCATAAGCGGCCTGCGCAATACCAACAGCCTGGGAAGCAATACCAATGCGTGCGCCATCAAGGACAGCCATTGCACCGGAGAAGCCTTTGCCTTCAACACCGAGAAGATTTTCTTTCGGAATCCGGCAATCCTGGAATACCAGTTCGCGTGTAGCCGAAGCACGGATACCCAGTTTGTGTTCCTTTTTGCCAAAGGTAAAGCCCGGTGTTCCTTTTTCTACGATGAAAGCGGAAATCCCTTTTGTACCTTTGCTTTTATCTGTACTTGCGAGGACCGTGTAAACTTCTGCTTCACCACCATTACTGATAAAGCATTTGCTGCCATTCAATACATATTCATCGCCATCAAGAACAGCGGTTGTCTGTACGCCAGCCGCATCAGAACCGGCATTTGGTTCTGTAAGAGCAAAGGCACCGACTTTTTTACCCGTAGCAAGATCGGGAATATATTTTTTCTTCTGTTCTTCTGTGCCGTTCATGAGAATCGGCATAATGCCTGTTGAAGTATGAATTGCCATGATGCCACCCATAGCAGCATCTGCTTTTGCAATTTCTTCGATAGCGGCAACGTACGTTACCGTGTCCGTTTCAGCGCCACCAAGACTTTCCGGTACAGGCATTCCCATAAGGCCTAATTCAGCCATTTTGTGAATATCATCCCAAGGAAATTCTTCTGTTTCATCATAATGTGCTGCATTAGGAGCTATTTCCTTTTTAGCAAAATCTGCTACGACTTTAATCAAATCTGCCTGTTCTTCATTCAAAAATGACATATTCAAACCTCCATAAATGTAAATCTAAATGTATGTTATGGAAAAGAAAAAACAGTATTACTGTTTTTTCTTCATAACCATGACTACCGCTTTGCCGTCTACGACGACTTCATCACGCTGGTTCTTGATAACCGTATGCATGACAATCCTGCGTTTTGCATCAATTTTTTCAACAACTTCAGCCGTAGCTGTAATCGTATCGCCAATTTTTACAGGTTTTACGAATTTCACTTCCTGTGATAAATACAATCCATTCCGGCCGGGAATACCACAGCCGACAAGCGTCGAAATAAAGGATGCAGTCAGCATGCCATGGCAAATCCGTTCGCCAAACATGCTGTCTTTAGCATAAACAGGATTCACATGAAGCGGGTTAAAATCACCGATGATACCTGCAAAGTTTACAACATCGGCTTCACTGATCATTTTTGTAATACTAGCAGTTTCGCCCAATTCAATGTCTTCATAGGCTCTTTCTGCTACAAATTCTCTATGCATTACCATGAGATTCACTCCTTATTTTACTCTGATAAAATGGTTAGTCCTTAAATACGGCACCTTCCATAGCGGATGTTACCAGTTTGGAATACCGGTCGAGATAACTGCCCTTCTGCAGATAATCCTGTTCCGGACGTTTCCAGGCAGCCTTGCGGCGCTGAAGTTCATCTTCCGGCACGTGCAATTCTACGCGGCGTGTATTCAAATCGATTTCAATCATATCGCCTTCTTCTACGAGGGCAATAGGACCGCCTTCTGCCGCTTCAGGAGATACATGTCCTACACAAGCCCCGGAAGTAGCACCGGAGAAACGGCCATCCGTAACAAGGCCTACTTCTTTAGAAAGGCCCATCCCGACGATAGCTGCTGTAGCAGTCAGCATTTCACGCATACCCGGACCGCCTTTCGGACCTTCATAGCGGACGACGACGACGTCCCCCGGATTAATCTGGCCGCCATAAATAGCTTTAACGGCTTCTTCTTCCTGATTGAACACGCGGGCAGGACCCTGATGATGCATCATTTCAGGAGCAACGGCAGCTTTTTTGCATACGGCGCCTGCAGGAGCCAGGCTTCCATAGAGAACTTCCAGACCACCGGTCTTGGAGTACGCATGATCAATATCGCGGATTACCGTGTCATCAATGACTTTTCCATCGGCAATATTTTCTTTCATCGTTTCCGTCGTTACAGTCATGCAATCACCATGGATCAGGCCGAGATCATCCAATTCTTTCATCACGGCTTTTACACCACCGGCATAATGGAAATCAGCCGGATAGCATCCATTAGTTGCTGGTCTGATTTTGACAAGATGAGGAACCTTTTCTGCCAGTTCATTGAATGTATTAATATCAAAATCAATGCCTGCCGCATGGGCCAGTGCAGTCAGATGAAGTACCGTATTGGTAGAGCCGCCGATTGCCATATCGAGAGTAATGGCATTTTCAATAGCTTCTTTCGTAACAATCTGACGAGGCAGGATATTCTTTTTAAGAAGTTCCATGATTTTCATGCCCGTCCGTTTAGCCAGTGCCAGACGCTGGCCAGTTGCGGCCAGATTATCCGAACCAGGCAGGCACATGCCCAGGGCTTCGGTCATATAATTCATCGTATTGCCTGTACCAAGCAGATTACATGCGCCGCATCCCGGAAGGGCTACCTGTTCACGGCGGGACAATTCTTCCCGGGTGATGATACCGCGGACGACATCGCCCTGATCGGCCATCAAATCTGTATAATTGATTTTTTTGCCATCAATGCATCCGGTTGCCATCGTACCACCGCTGATCAGAATAGCCGGTACGTTCAGCCGTACTGCAGCCAGGAGCATCCCCGGAGTAATTTTATCACAGTTAGAAATCATGACCATTGCATCGTACTGATGAGCGTTCATCATGCATTCAACAGAATCAGCAATGAGTTCACGGCTGGCCAGTGGGTAATGCATACCAAAATGACCCTGGGCAATACCGTCACAAATAGCAATGGTCGGAAATTCTACCGGCGTACCTCCTGCAGCAATAATACCTTCCTTGACAGCTTTGGCAATCGTATCCAGATGTACATGTCCCGGCATGGATTCGTTCTGGGTATTTACAACTGCTACGATTGGTTTTTCTAAGTCTTCCGGAAGGAAGCCCATGGAATAATACAGCGCACGATGGGTAGCCCGTTCAATGCCTTTAGTCGTAATTTCGCTTCTCATTTTTTACAAGTCTCCTTTAAATGATAAATTTCACATACTTAATCATTTTCTAGTACTCACGGAACCAATACCTCTTGCATATAGAAAATTGCATGTCTCACATCTGATTTCTGAATACCTTTGTTAAAAGGATACCATGTTATCTGTTTTTTTCTCCATAATATCTTGACTTCTACTTTAATTTTATTGCTCTGTTAGAAATTAGGATAGCACCGGCGGCTACGTTAATCGTAAAACAAAGGATATACTGGATACCTTATTCTTCGACTGTAAATATTTTCCCTGGGTTCAATATGTTTTTGGGGTCGAATACTTTCTTTATTGCCCGCATATACTGAAGCGGAACTTCCGGGGTAAACATTTCCATTTCCCTGATTTTTTTAGAACCGATGCCGTGTTCGCCCGAAAGACGTCCTCCTAACTGGTATACATACCCATAGAGATCTGCATGGAAATCATCCAGTTTGCTGTTCCATACTTCATCGGGAGTGTCGCACTGCATGGCATGGACATGGATATTTCCATCACCGATATGAGCTGCTGTCATCGTGCGAATTCCGTATGCCGCCTCCAATTCCGTCAATTTTTTCATCAGATTACTGATTTTATCGACAGGAACGACAATATCTTCCGCATAGAAGACAAGACTTTCAATACGGGTAGCTTCTGCAATATCTCTTCTTGCTCTCCAGATACGGTCCTGATCCGCCATAAGCATGTCTACCACACCGACAGCATCGCAGATGTCTGCTATTTTTTCCATTTTTTCGTCCGCTTCATCTGCCGTAAGCCCATCGATAGTAATAATGACATACGTTACACCCTTTTCATCGGCGTGAGGGAGATCGATTTCCAGATTTTTTTTGCACAAACGGATACAATTCGTATCCATAAGTTCCAACGAAATAGGATTAATGCCGGCTTTCAATATTTTATTTGGCAATTTCAAAGCCTTATCTACATCATTAAAAATAGCCAGCATGTCAATGGTATTTTGTGGTAAGGCCTGTAATTTTAGCGTCGCTTCTGTAACAATAGCCAGAGTTCCTTCAGAGCCAATAATCAGTTGTTCTAATGCATAGCCCGTACTCTGTTTTTTTAACCGGGCGCCTACATCCATGATTTCTCCCTGGGCTGTAACGCAACGGAGCGAATACACCTGATTCCGCGTCGTACCAAAGCGGACAGCTTTATTTCCACCGGCATTTGTAGAAATATTGCCACCGATTTCACAACCGGCATCGGTACTACAGGGATCTCCGGCATATAAAAGTCCATATGCTTTAGCCGCATTCTGGATTTCCAACGTGGGAGTCCCGGCCTGCACGCGGACATAGAGATTTTCCGGGTCCAGTTCAAGAATTTTATTCATGCGGTCAAAAACCAGAACGATGCCACCACGGACAGGAATTGCTCCACCGGCAAGACCGGTACCACCGCTGCGTGGCGTAACAGGGATGCATTTTTCGTTCGCCAGCTTCATGATTTCCGCAACTTGTTCCGTCGTTTCCGGATATACTACGGCTTCCGGCATGTGCTGAAAGATCACATTTTCTTCCTGGTCCGTTTTATACGCTACTAATTTATCGGGATTATTCGATGCAAAACGGTCTCCTACAATGTGTTTCAAAGCTTTCATTATTTCATCGGTTACGGGGTTGTATTGAGTCATAATTAGCTCCTATCTGAATTTTGGATTCTTATCATGCGTTTTAATCATATATTTTGTCTAAAAAAAGCAGAATTCGTCCCTGCCGGAGAAAGGGAGAAACGAAAATACCGGCAGGAACTACAATCTGCAATGCAATCGTCATCTAATCAGAGTATACTCTCTGCAGATGTGACAGAACTATATTTATTTATTATTTAACTGCCAATCGAAAGCTTCTTTTGTGCGTACGTAGCTTTCGTAACGGTCTTTAGCGTCTTTTTCAGTCTTCTTGTACAACGCTTCGGCCTGATCGGGATCCACCTTCTGCAGAGAAGCAAACCGCACTTCACCCATAAGGAAATCACGGAAATTGGCTTTCGGTTCTTTGGAATCCAGGCTGAATGGATTCTTGCCCTGATCCAGAAGATCCGGATTATAGCGGTACAGCTGCCAATATCCGGCATCGACGGCACGTTTCTGTTCCATCTGGCTGCTGCCCTGACCGGCTTTCAAACCGTGGTTAATGCACGGTGCATATCCGATGATGATAGAAGGACCGTTATATGCTTCTGCTTCTGTGATAGCCTTCATAAACTGATTCGGATCAGCGCCCATGGCAACCTGGGCTACATAGATGTAACCATAGCTCATGCACATCATGCCGAGGTCTTTCTTCTTCGTGCGTTTCCCCATGGTTGCAAATTTGCCTACGGCTGCCGTCGGCGTAGCTTTGGACGGCTGACCACCTGTATTAGAATATACTTCCGTATCGAAAATAAACACATTGACATTTTCATCCAGTGCCAGGACATGATCCAGGCCGCCGTAGCCAATATCGTAAGCCCAGCCGTCACCGCCAAAGATCCAGGTGCTGCGCTTAATCAGATACTGTTTCATGCTGTAAACGCGTTCCAGTTCAAACTTGCCATCTTTTTCTTTTTCCAGTGCTGCGATGACGGCATCAGAACGTTTCCGCGTACCTTCGGCTACTTCCATATTGTCTTCCCAATCCTGCAGGATAGCGCGAAGTTCCGGAGAAGCCACTTCTTTGGCATCATCAACGTATCCTTTCAGGAGTTCCCTGTTGCTGCGGTCACCGAGGAAGAAACCGAAGCCATATTCGGCATTATCTTCAAAGAGGGAATTTCCCCATGCAGGACCATGGCCCTGCTGGTTCATCTTATAGCCCTGTGTCGGCGCGCTGCCGCCCCAAACGTTGGAACAGCCGTGGGCATTGGCAATAATCATGCGGTCACCATAAAGCTGTGTAATAACTTTAGCGTACGGTGTTTCAGCACAACCAGCACAAGCTCCGGTAAATTCGAGATAGGGCATTTCAAACTGTGAACCTTTGACAGTCTTCTTATCCATGAAGTTCTGTTTCTGCGGAAGATCAACCAGATAATCCCAAAGCTTGGCTTTATATTCTTCATCATCGAAATTGGCCATTTCCAGTGCACCAGCCGGGCAGACTTTCACGCAGGATGTACAGCCCAGGCAGTCTTTTACTGAAACAGCAATGGTGAAGTTATATTCTTTCGCACCTAACGTTTCTTTATAGGTCAATCCTTCTGGAGCTTTTTCAGCTTCTTCCGCCGTTGTCAGGAATGGACGGATAGCTGCATGCGGGCATACGAAGGAACATTTATTACACTGAACGCACTTTGTCACATCCCATTTAGGAACAAAGACGGAAGCACCGCGTTTTTCTTCTTTCGCTGTGTCCAGAGGATATGTGCCATCTTCCCAGCCATCATAAATGGAAACGGGGAAGGTGTCGCCCTGGAGGGCTTCCATCGGAGCAGCAAATTGTTCAAAGAATTTGCTATGTTTTACTGGTTCTGCCGGAGCATCTACAGCATCTGCCCAGGAAGCGGGATAATCCACAGGAACAATAGCTTTAACACCAGCATCGATAGCCGCCCAGTTCATGTCAACAACATGCTGACCTTTTTTGCCATACGAAGTAACGACAGAATCTTTTAACTTGCTGATAGCCAGATCCAGAGGAATGACGTTCGCCAATTTAAAGAATGCCGACTGCATAACCATATTGATACGGCCGCCCAGACCAATCTTACGGGCAATCCCAACCGCGTCGAGAATATAGAATTTCACATGATTCCGGGCAATGCTGCGTTTTAAAGAGGCCGGTAACTTTTCTTCCAATTCGTCTTTAGACCAGGTGCAATTCAGAAGGAAGGTACCACCATCTTTAATGCCCTGAAGCAAATCGAAATTATGAACATACGATTGACGATGGCATGCGATAAAATCAGCCTGGTGAACCAGATACGGCATACGGATCGGTTCTTTACCAAAGCGGAGATGGGATACAGTGACACCACCAGATTTTTTCGAGTCATAAGCAAAATATCCCTGAGCGTACAGATCGGTATTATCGCCAATAATCTTAATAGCCGATTTATTAGCTCCGACCGTGCCGTCAGAACCGAATCCCCAGAATTTGCAGGCATGTAATCCTTCCTGTCCCAGATTCAGATCACTCGTGCGTTCGAGCGAAAGGTTCGTAACATCATCCACGATGCCGACGACAAAGTGATTTTTCGGAGTTTCTTTTGCAAGATTATCAAATACAGCTACGACATCAGCCGGCAAATATTCTTTTCCGCCCAGGCCAAAACGTCCGGCATATACCTGCGGTGCATTGGCAGCCGTTGCAAAGCTGGCAGCTACGCTAAGGTATACAGGATCACCGTTAGCACCCGGTTCTTTCGAACGATCGAGGACGGCAATACGTTTGACCGTTTCCGGTAAAGCAGCCAGGAAATGTTTTTCCGACCACGGACGGAATAAATGAATATTGACACAGCCAACTTTACGACCCTGGGAAACGAGACGGCGTACAGCTTCTTCTGTAACTTCTGCCCCACTGCCCATGATAACAATGACATCTTCAGCATCGGGCGCGCCGGTATAATTAAAGAGATGATATTCGCGGCCAGTGATTTCCTGTACCTTTTTCATATATTCTTCTACCATATCGGGAATGACATCGTAGAATTTATTACGCGATTCAAGATGCTGCATATAAATGTCACCGGTTTCACAGGCGCCACGCCAAACCGGATTATCCGGATTTAAAGCGCGCTGACGGAAGGCAAGCAGTGCATCTTTATCAAGGAATTTTTCCAAATCTTTGTAATCAATGACTTCAATTTTCTGGATTTCATGAGACGTACGGAAGCCGTCAAAGAAGTTCATAAAAGGAACCCGGCTGGAAATGGCAGCAGCATGAGCTACGGCAGACAAATCCATGACTTCCTGTACGCTCGATTCAGCCAGCATGGCAATGCCCGTGCTGCGTGTGGTCATGACATCATTGTGTTCCGCAAAAATAGTCAGTGCATGCGAAGCAACTGTACGAGATGCGACATGGAAAACCCCGGGGAGCAATTCACCAGCAATTTTAAACATGCTCGGAATCATCAGCATCAGGCCCTGGGAAGACGTAAACGTATTAGCCAGTGCCCCGCACTGTAATGCACCATGCATAGCAGCTACGGCACCGCCTTCAGACTGCATTTCCTGCATTTTAACAGTATGACCGAATAAATTTTTTCGGCCCTGCGCAGCCCATTCGTCAATGTGTTCCGCCATCGGGGACGATGGTGTGATAGGGAATACAGATGCTACTTCTGTGAATGCATATGCCACATACGCAGCCGCCGTATTGCCATCCATAGTCTTAAACACTTTTTCCATTCTATTGACACCTCTCCTAAAAAAATAATGCAGAATCCCTTCTGTAATCTGCAAATCTCATCATCTTTGGATGGGATTTAATTTATCTTGTATAAGCATACTACAAACCATATTCGTTTCGTTTGCAATTTTTTGACATACATGTTAGTATTATTACCTTTTTATCAGTTATAAAATATAACAGCAATCCCTGCTTTTCTGATTACAAAAAGCAGGGATTGCGTATAGACATATGTCCATCAATAATTAGTCTAATTTGCTGGCATCTTCATGAGCTTTATCAAAGTTTACTTTGCCC
>NZ_DGXL01000001.1:0-33092 GCF_002395615.1 Megasphaera sp. UBA4233
ATGTACCATTTCCATTCCCTTGACTATTACTTATGATAACGACCTGCAGCACGTCGAAGACGTCACCCTCGGCGTAGCCCGCCATATCCTCGACCACAGCGAGTACGGCGTCACCGGTTTCGAGCCCCTCGTACGCTATGACCAGATGGGGGAATACGGCATTTCTTTCAAAGTCGTTCTGCGTATCCGCAACATCGTCGACGAAGCCGTTCTCAAGCACCAGTTCATCAAAAGCATCTACAAGACCTACAAAAAAGAAGGCATCCATCTCCTCATCCGCCGCGACTGAACAGGGGGACTCTTGGCGGATGAGGATTATGTAGCGATGCAAAAACGCTCCTCTCATCTCCCAAAATTCCCGCAACATCTTGACACTGTCAGATGTTGATATATGCTAGTGTTGAAGCGATATTTATGATACAATGTGAGAGTATTATATTGTAATAGCGAGGAGCGACACTATATGGGTACTGAAATCACTAAGAACTTTATTGAAAATTTCATCGATGAAGATAATGCGTCGAATAAATATGGGAAGCGCGTACACACCCGTTTCCCGCCTGAACCGAATGGGTATCTGCATATCGGTCATGCCAAGTCTATCTGCCTGAATTTTGGCATTGCCCAAAAATACGGCGGTCTGACGAATCTGCGCTTTGATGATACGAATCCGTCCAAAGAAAATACAGAATTTGTTGAATCCATCAAAAAGGATGTCAAATGGCTGGGATTTGACTGGGGAGACCGATTGTATTATACCTCAGATTATTTTGATCAAATTTATGAATATGCGGTCAAACTGATCAAACTGGGCAAGGCCTATGTCGATGATCTGACAAGCGAACAGATTAAAGCATACCGTGGTACCTTCAATACGCCGGGAAAAGAAAGTCCGTACCGCAACCGCAGTGTCGAAGAAAACCTGCGCCTGTTTGAAGAAATGAAGGCCGGGAAATATGCCGACGGCGAAAAGGTCCTGCGTGCCAAAATTGATATGGCAAGCCCTAATATCAACATGCGTGACCCTGTCATCTACCGTATTCTTCATGCTACTCATCACCGTACGGGTGACAAATGGTGCATTTATCCTATGTATGATTTTGCTCATCCTGTTTCTGACGCTATTGAACGGATCACCCATTCTATCTGCACTCTCGAATTTGAAGACCATCGTCCTCTCTATGAATGGTGCATTCAGGACTGGGAAGATCCGGAAGGCCAGCTGCCCCGGCAGATTGAATTTGCCCGCCTCAATGTGACGAATCTGGTTATGAGTAAGCGCAAACTCCGCGTCCTCGTCGAAAAGGGCATTGTCAGCGGCTGGGACGATCCCCGTATGCCGACCATTGCTGGTATCCGCCGTCGCGGATTTACACCGGAATCCATCCGTGATTTCTGCGAACGCATCGGTGTGGCCAAAGCTGACAGCATGGTCGATATTTCCCTCCTTGAATACTGCATCCGCGAAGATCTGAAACTCAAGGCTCCGCGCATCATGACTGTCATTGACCCCATCAAAGTCGTCATTACGGATTACCCCGATGGCAAAACGGAAACCATTACGGCAGAAAATAATCAGGAAAATGAAGCCATGGGTACGCGTCAGATGACGTTCAGCAAGAATATTTATATCGACCGCAAAGATTTCATGGAAGAACCGGTAAAGAAATTCTTCCGCCTGGCTCCGGGCAAGGAAGTTCGCCTCAAATATGCATATATCATCAAATGTGAAGAAGTCATTAAAGATGAAAATGGCAATATCGTAGAAATTCACTGCAGTCATGATCCGGAAAGCATGAGCGGTACGGGCAAGAACGCCAACCGCAAAGTCAAAGGGACCCTCCACTGGGTCAATGCAGACGATGCCGTCGATGTTGAAACGAGAGTCTACGATTACCTGCTCAAGGACAGCGACAATGAAGACGAAGAAGAAACAAACAACAAGGATTTCCTCTCCCAAATCAACCCGCACAGCCTCGATGTCTATCACAGCAAAGCGGAAGCTTGCATTAAACAGTATAAAGCGGGCGACCACTTCCAGTTCCTGCGGGAAGGGTACTTTGTCATTGATCCCGATACGACAGAAGATCATATCGTCGTGAACCGTATCGTCGGCTTGCGCGATACCTGGGCTAAGATGCAGAAGAAAAATAAATAAGAAACAATAAGATTAAAATGAAATGAGAAAATAAGCCGCTTTTTTTCAGTATATTAAAATTAACTGAGAAAAGCGGCCTTTTTCTGTCTTATCGTTGCGCTGTACCGGTAATAACGGTATAATGAAGTTCGTAGTTATTGCAGAGGAGATGTGCGTATGAAAGTATTAGGTACACATAGTGTCCTGCTTTTTATTTTATTTATTGTCGTAGGCGGTATTCTGGGAGGAATCCTGGGAGAACTTCTGTCTCATGTCAGCTTTGGCAGTCTCATGCCGCTCTTGTCCCAGCATTATGAAATATTTGATATTCAGAACGTCCATCTGAATCTGTATGTCATGCAGATCCAGTTCGGCATTCATTTTGCCCCTAATCTGCTGAGTATTCTTGGCATTATACTGGCATTTCTTATTTTCCGCCGGTTATAATAGTATATAAGGATAAGGAGGTTTTTTTATTATGCTTATTCTGGCTTCCGCTTCACCGAGGCGCCGGGAATTGCTGTCTCAGATTGGGGTAGCCTATATGGTCAATCCCAGCACCTATGAAGAAGGTGCACCTAAAAAGAAAGATCCTGCTAAATTTGTCCTGGCCCAGGCACTGGGTAAAGCCAATGATGTAGCGGCCAAATATCCGGGTCAGTGGGTACTGGGTGCCGATACGGTCGTGGCACTCGACGGGGAAATCCTGGGTAAGCCGAAGCATGAAAAAGATGCCATGCGCATGCTTCAGGAATTATCGGGCCGTAAACATTCCGTGTTCACGGGCGTAGCACTGGTGCGCGGTAAAAAGACTTATACCAAAGTCGTGGAAACCAAAGTCTGGTTCCGGAAGTTGAAAGACAGTGAAATCAAGGACTATGTCCATTCTGGTGAACCCATGGATAAAGCCGGGGCTTATGGTATCCAGGGAAAGGCCGCTGTCTTCGTTGAAAAAGTCAACGGTTCCTATACGAACGTAGTCGGCCTGCCGTTATCCCAGGTCTATACGCTGCTCCAGAAGGCAAAAATTATCGGATGACTTGTCTGAAAGAATTGTCATCGCGGGAAAAACCACGGGAAAAACTGATCCAGCATGGCGCCCGCCTGCTGACGGATCCAGAGCTTCTGGCCATTCTCCTGCGGACCGGTACCCGGGGCTGTTCAGTACTGGATATGGCCCGGAATTTGCTGGCGTCCCTGCCGGGAGGTAATCTGGGCTGTCTTGGCGAAATCACGCTGAGTGAATTATGCCGGATCCGCGGCATCGGCCCGGACAAGGCTGTCACTCTTTGTGCAGCCGTGGAACTCGGCCGGCGCATCGTCCGCTGCCGGGTACGCCGGGATAATCCCGATTTCAGTTCACCTCAGGTCATTGCCGAATACGTCATGGAAGACATGCGCTTCCTACCGCAGGAACGGTTTGCCGCCGTGTACCTTTCGACGAAGAATCAGCTCCTGCGCATCCAGACTCTGACCGTAGGGACTATTAATGCCAGCCTGGCCAAGGCAAGAGACGTGTTCCGCTACGCGCTGCAGTGTAATGCGGCCGCTGTCGTCCTGCTGCATAATCATCCCAGTGGCAATCCTGAGCCGAGTCAGGAAGATATCGATGTCACGCGCCGCCTCGTACAAGCCGGTGATGTCATGGAGATCCCAATCCTGGACCACATCATCATCGGTGACGGTGTGTTTGTCAGCCTGTGTGAGCGGGGCTACCTGTAAGATGACCAGACAATGTGTGCATATATAATATGAACCAGCATCCGTTTCCGGATGCTTTTCTTTTTACAAACTTTTTTATAAAATAATAAACATTATTTCTTGATAAATTTATGTGACCGTGAGATAATATATATAATATTAATACATAAATAATTCGGCTAGACTAAAGGAGGAGTGTTGTATGAATATCGTAGTACTGATTAAACAAGTACCAGCCGTTTCGGATATCCAGATTGACAGTCAGAATCATAATCTGGTCCGTGTCGGGGCGCCGACGATGCTGAATCCCGTAGACAAGAATGCCATTGAGGCAGCCATTGCCATTAAAGAAGCACAGGGAGGTACAGTGACTCTGATTTCTATGGGGACGGCTATGGCCAGTGAAGCTCTGCGGGAAGGCGTGTCCATGGGGGCCGATGGCGGCGTCCTTCTGTCCGATGAACGCATGGCCGGGTCCGATACGCTGGCGACGGGGAAAATCCTTGCCCTGGCCATTAAAAAACTGGCGCCTGTCGATCTGGTCCTTACAGGAAAACAATCGGCTGACGGTGATACGGGACAGATTCCGCCAGCTATTGCCGAACACCTGGGATTCAGTCTCATAACGTATGCAGAAAGCCTCACGGCAGAAGATGGGGTGATCCGGGCATCGCGGAAGAATCACGGTGGAATGGAAACAGTAGAAACGAAGCTTCCGGCAGTCTGCTCAGTCATGGAAACGATGAACGTGCCCCGTTCACCCAGTATCCGTAACAAGATGAAAGCAAAAAAAGCCGTCTTTGATGTCTGGCGGCTGGAAGATATCGGACTCGATCCGTCTGAATCGGGCAGTGCCGGTTCGGCAACGGATGTTACCGAATTGTTTGCGCCGGAAAAACATGCTGTCGGCATCATGATTGACGGCAATACGACAGAAGAAGCTGTCCAGAAACTGATGGCAGATATGGCAGCGAAAAAACTGATATAAGGAGGCGCATGGTTATGGAAAAGAAACACAATATCTGGGTGTACATAGAATTAGTGGATGGGAAACCGTCACAGCTGAGCCTTGAACTGCTGGGAAAAGGCCGGGAACTGGCCGATAGCAGAAATAAAGCCCTGATGGCTCTTCTCGCGGGTAAGGGAGCAGAAGAAGCGGCTTCTGATATTATAGGCTATGGCGCCGATGTGGCGGTCGTCGTTAACCGCGATGGGCTGGATACGTTTGATGCCTCGCAGTACACGGAAATCGTACAGCAGATCCTGACAAAATATGAAGCCAGTGCTATGCTGATTGGCGCATCTCCTGACGGCCGTGACCTGGGTGGACGGCTCTCTGCCGCTATGAATCTGGGACTCGTTGCCGACTGCATCGATTGCCGGTACGAAGGAGACGATGACAGTCTTACCTGGATACGGCCGGCTTACACGGGAAAATTGTTCGTTAAGATTCTGACGACGACGCGGCCCCAGCTGGCTACGATTGGCGAACGGATTTTCCGGGGCAATACGTTTGACAGCAGCCGCAGTGGAGAAGTCATCAAAGAGGACGGTCTTTCCTGTACGCGTACCGTATCCCAGAAGGTGATCGGCTTTGAAAGCCTGCCGCCGCTCGATGAAACGCTGACTATCGAAACGGCTGATTTGGTTGTCGGAGCCGGCCGGGGGGTAGGAGACGAAGACGGCCTTAAAAAGGTAGCTGCCTTTGCCGAATCCATTGGCGCGCCGCTGGGCGTTTCCAAACCGCTGGTCGATAACGGCTGGATGCCCCATGATGCACAGGTTGGCGTGACAGGCAAAAAAATAGCTCCGAAGATTTACATCGCTCTGGGAATTTCCGGTGCCATCCAGCATCAACTGGGCCTGAAAGAGGCAGAACTGATCATTGCCGTCAATACGGATCCGGACGCACCCATTTTCAAATTTGCCAATTATGGCATTGTAGGCGATTTGTTTGAAGTTATGCCTATCCTTCAGCGGGAAATCAAAAAATTGCAGGCAAAATAACGGAAACTGGATATATCAAGGCCGGGAAACGCTGTATTGCAGTGGTCCTGGCCTTATTTTCTGGTCTGGCTATTGCACTTCTCTACAATATTTGCCATAATTAAAGATAATCTTAAATTTGATTTATCTTTTGTTTACCATTTTTGTATAATATAAAGGAGTCATATGAGACCTTACGCTAAATTGTACCTGACCCGCAAAGGAGAACGGGCTGCCCGCAGCGGTCATCCCTGGGTCTATGGAGAAGAAGTGACCCATGTTGATGGGCAGTACAAGACAGGAGACTTGGTAGATGTCCTCAGTGAAAAAGGAAAATACTTGGGAACGGGATTTGCCAATGATATTTCTAAAATCCGGGTCCGCATCATATCACGCAATGCCAATGACCGCTTTGATGAAGCCTTCTGGCAGCGCCGTGTCCAGTATGCGTTGGCATACCGCCGGACCGTCATGGGAGAGAAAGATTTTTCCTGCTGCCGCCTTATTTTTGGTGATGCTGATGAAATGCCGGGTCTGACTGTTGACCGGTACAATGACCTGCTCGTAGCCCAAACACTTTGCTATGGCATGGATGTCGTAAAACCGGTCATCTTCAAGGCATTGACAGACCAGCTGCGCCATATGGGTGTCATCATCCGGGGAATTTACGAACGTAACGATGTCCGCGTCCGCGAACTGGACGGGATGGAACAGTACAAGGGCTGGTACGAGACGCCCTATCTGCCGGAACCGGGCAGCGCCCTTACGACGATTGATGAGAACGGCATCTTGTATGACGTAGATGTTGAGAACGGCCAGAAGACGGGTTTTTTCCTCGATCAGAAATATAACCGCCTGGCCGTAGCCAAAATTGCCGCAGGCCATCATGTACTGGACTGTTTCACCCACACGGGAGCCTTTGCCCTCAATGCAGCCAGAGGAGGAGCGGCCAGTGTTACCGCCGTCGATATATCGGACGAAGCCGTTTCCATGACGAGGGAAAATATCCGCCGCAACGGACTGGAAGACAAGGTTACGGCAATGCAGGCCAATGTCTTTGACCTTCTGACGGACCTGGCAGACCATAAAAACCATGACTATGATTTCATCATCCTCGATCCGCCAGCCTTCACCAAATCGGGCCATACGGTGCGCAATGCCATCCGTGGTTATAAGGAAATCAATCTGAAAGCCATGAAACTGCTGCCCCGGGGCGGGTACCTGGCTACCTGTTCGTGTTCCCATTTCATGCGCGATGATTTGTTCCGGTCCATGCTGGCCGATGCGGCTTCCGATGCCGGTGTCCACCTGCGCCAGATTGAAGGGCGCCAGCAGTCGCCGGATCATCCTATTCTCTGGAATGTGCCGGAAACAAATTATTTGAAATTCTACTTGTTCCAGGTCGTCTGACCGGCTTCAGACAAGGCTGACGCCATGGTTTAAGTATGATATAATAAAGCAGCAGATTGATTCTACTATTACTGAATGAAATAAAGGAGAGGGTCCCATGAAGTTCAGAAGCACTCGTTCGCAAGAAACCGTTACTCCGTCTTATGCATTATTACATGGCCTGGCCCGCGATGGCGGACTATATGTCCCGGAAGAATTCCCGGAACAGGTATTATCGTATACAGATTTGAAAGAAAAGTCCTATCAGGAAATCGCTGATGCTGTTTTAGCGTACTTTTTTACGAATTTTACGCCTAAAGTGCGGCAGAAAATGATTGATGCTGCCTACAATGATCAGACGTTCCGTGATGACCGCATTGTACCGCTTCATTCAATCGATACGGATCTTTCTGTTGCCGAATTGTATCACGGCCGCACACTGGCTTTCAAAGATCTGGCCTTATCCCTCTTTCCCTATCTGTTGACAGCTGCCAAGGTACAGGAAGAAGAAAAGCGCGATATCCTCATCCTCACGGCAACCAGCGGTGATACGGGCAAAGCAGCTCTTGAAGGGTTTAAAGACGTAAATGGCACGAATATCATGGTCTTTTATCCCAGCGAAGGCGTCAGCCCCATGCAGAAGCAGCAGATGCAGAAACAGGAAGGGAAGAATGTCCGCGTCAGTGCTATACACGGAAATTTTGACGATGCCCAGAGCTTTTTGAAACGGGTCTTTACGAGTGAAGAAGTCAATACCTATGCCCATGACCATGGCGTTCTCTTTTCCAGTGCCAATTCCATTAATATCGGCCGGCTCTTTCCACAGATTGCCTACTATGTTTCGACCTGGGTACGCCTTGTAGACAACGGTGTCATCGCTCCCGATGAATCATTTGATGTCGTCGTGCCGACAGGGAATTTTGGCAATATCCTGGCAGGATGGTTTGCCAAAAAGATGGGGGCTCATATCGGCCGGCTCATCTGTGCATCGAACCGCAATAAGGTCCTCGCCGATTTCTTTGAAACCGGTGTCTATGACATGAACCGCGATTTCTATACGACGGACAGCCCGTCCATGGATATCCTTCTGTCCAGTAATTTTGAACGATTTCTGTTCTATGTTGCCAAAGGCGATTGCCAGCGCGTGGCCCAGTGGGAAAAAGACCTGCAGGAAACGGGAAAGATGGCGGTCAACGCAGACGAACTGGCCTGGCTGCAGGAGGAATTCTGTGGCGGCTGGATTGATGATGATGAAACAGAAGCTGTCATCAATCACGTCTATAACGACTTTGGCTATCTCCTGGATCCGCATACGGCTGTCGCCTATGGCGTGTACCTGAACCGTCACAAGCAGGGCATGGACCAGGGGCGTCATACGGTCATCATGTCTACGGCTCATCCATACAAATTTCCGCCAGTTATCTGCAAGGCCCTGGCATTGCCGTCCAGTGACGATCCGTTTGCCATGCTCCAGTCTATCAGCAGTCTGACCGGCATCGCCCTGCCGGAACCGCTGGCCGCGTTGCAGCAGAAGCCGGTCCGCTTTGCAGATAGTATTGAAAAAGAAGATATGAAGCAGGCTGTATTGTCCTTTATCGACGATATCAGCAAGAAGCAATAGAAAAGAGGCGCTCTGGTTTTATATGAACAAAGGCGTTGTATATGCCATTTTATCTGCTCTGGCGTTCAGTATTCAAAACGTCATTGTCAAAGAGCTGTCGTATACCATGAGCACTGGGGAAATCGCGTTTTTCCGCGGTTTCCTCAGTGCTGTTCTTATCCTGGGACTGATGCGGGCCAATCATGTCCATTTGTCTCATGAAGACAGGCCGACGTTATGGCTGCGCGGCATACTGGGTGGTACGGGTATGATATGCATTTTCTATGCCCTGCGTGGAATGCCCCTGGCAGACGTGTCCATCATTTCCCAGCTATCGGCATTTTTTGTCATGCTCTTTGCGGCAATCTTTCTCCAAGAGGTATTACCCAAAGGGGCTAAACTGCCTCTGGTTATCATTTTTGCCGGCGGTTGTCTTGTCGTCCGGCCATGGAATTTTGATTCATTCAATGTCTATTCCCTGTTTGCTCTGGCACAGGCCGTGTTTGCCGCCGGTGCTTATACGACAGTGAGTAAGCTGACTGATTCGGGAAAGCACCATCCCTATGAAATCGTTTTGTATTTCCTCGTCTGTGCGGCCCTGTCAGGAGCTGTACTCATGATATTAGGCGGCAGCTTCCTCGTCCCCAATCTGCAGGAATGGGGTTGGTATATCACACTGGGCGTGATTACGGTCATTGCCCAGATTTGGATGACCGATGCCTACGCCATGGCGAATCCGGTCGTCGTCAGTTTTGTATCCTATATCGGCGTTTTTTTCAATGCCCTCTGGGGTTTTGTCATATTCCAGGAAATGCTGACCCTGCTCACCGTAGCAGGCGGCGTTTTGATTATCGGTGGTTCTATGTACCTGACTAAGCTCAAGCACGATCGTATTGCTGAAATGGCTGAGATTAGGGAACGGAATGCAAAAGAAGAAGTATGAAGACCATGAAAGTAAACGAAACGCATATAAAAATCGCATTTTTTGGCATGCTCGTCGTGATGCTGGCCGGGATTCATCTGACTATCCCGGATTTTTACCGCACCGTCTGGGACCTTTCGACGAGTGGCAATATGCAGGGGACCATAGCGTATCTCCGGTCTTTCGGAATCTGGGCTATGGCAGTCAGCATGATTATTGATATAGTCATCAACATCGTAGGCTTTTTGCCGTCAATTTTTATTTCGACGGCGAACGGCGTCGTGTTCGGCGTATTCCAGGGAACCATCGTTTCCTGGATTGCCGAAACAATCGGTGTCATCATCAGTTTCTTTTTCATGCGGACTCTCTTCCGGGGCAAAGCCAAAAAAGTCATAGAAAAAAGTAAAATGCTCAGTAAGCTGGACCATTACAGCACGTGGCAGGCTATGACCATAGCACGGGCTGTACCGTATTCACCCAACGGACTGGTGACGGCCCTGGGCGCTCTGAGCCATATCAGCTACCGCGATTATATTCTGGGCTGTTTTATTGGCAAGCTTCCGTCGGTAGCCTGTGAAGTGTTCGTTGGACACGATGTGGTCATGTTCGAAGATCATACCCTGCGCCTTACCATACTGATTATTGCTATTACGGTGATTTATGGCGGACTCTGGTACTGGCATCGGCGCCAGCAGGCAAAGAAGGTATTGCGCAAGATTTCAGAAGATCTGGATAAGGAAAACATAGATAAAGAAAAATAACGAGGCTATCGCATTAGGTTAAAATTACATAATGCGATAGCCTCGTTTTTGAGTTTGAGATTAAAAATCTGACAGTTGACAGGGAATCTTAAACGCGGGATGCGTGCCGGAATCGTTATTCTTCGTCTGGTTCGTCAATGGCCAGTTCATCTGGTGTCGTACAGAAAGTAAAGTCCGGATTCCGTTCGACAATCCAGTTGGTCTGCCATTCGTTGGCGATGAGCAGTACGACACGCTGCTTGTGGTCTTTGACAATCATGGCACTGTCGATATTTTTCAGTTCCTTGTAGTCATGGCCATTGGTCTGAATCCAGCGGGCTACCGTGTAAGGCAGAGTGTTCATTTCCAGATCGACGCCGTATTCATGCTTCAGTCGGTATTCCAGCACTTCGAATTGCAACTGGCCGACGGCACCGACGATATAACTTTCCATGGAGCCGAGATTTTCGTAAATCTGGACGGCCCCTTCCTGGGCCAGCTGGGTCATGCCTTTCAGGAACTGCTTGCGCTTCATCGAATCTTTGGCACGGATGCGGGCGAATAATTCCGGCGGGAAAGTCGGGAAGTCTTTGAAGGTGACTTTCTTTTTGCCTGAGTACAGTGTATCGCCGACGCCCATGGTGCCATTATCAAATACGCCGATGATATCACCAGGATAGGCTTCTTCGACGATAGTCCGTTCTGTCGCCAGGAACTGCTGGGGCTGCATGAGACGCAGGGTCTTTCCCGACTGACGATGGGTAACGGTCATGCCCTTTTCAAACTGACCGGAGCAGATGCGCATGAATACGATGCGGTCGTGGTGCTGGGGATTCATGTTGGCCTGAATCTTGAATACGAACGACGTGAACTGATCAGACGTCGGTTCGACTACGCCTTCGGCACAGGGACGGGGCTGGGGCGGTGGAGCCAGGCGCAGAAATTCTTCCAGGAAGGGCTTGACACCGAAGTTGGTCATGGCTGAACCGAAGAACATCGGTGTCAGCTGGCCATTTTTTACTTTCTCCATATCGAATTCGTCACCGGCCATATCGAGGAGCTCGATGTCGTCGATGAGTCCCTGATGTACATCGTCATCGAGGAGTTCCTTGAAGACCGGGTCGTCGGCTGAACCTTTGGTCGATGCCAGCTTGCGCTGGCCGTGGGACGTGTCTTTTTCAAACAGTTCAATCGATGCTGTCGTCCGGTCATAGATACCCTGGTAATTGCCATTGAGACCGATGGGCCAGTTCATGGGATACGCGTGGATGCCCAGAATATTTTCGATTTCATCCATCAGGTCGAAAGGATTACGGCCGAAATGATCAATTTTATTGACAAAGGTAAAGATGGGGATACCCCGTTCTTTACAGACCCGGAACAGCTTCTTCGTCTGGGCTTCGACGCCTTTTGCGACGTCGATGAGCATGACGGCACTGTCTGCGGCCATGAGCGTACGGTACGTATCTTCACTGAAATCCTGATGGCCCGGCGTATCAAGGATATTGATATGATGGCCTTCATAATCGAACTGAAGGACCGAGCTGGTGACAGAAATACCACGCTGTTTTTCGATTTCCATCCAGTCAGATACGGCATGTTTGGCTGTCTTTCTCGCTTTGACAGAGCCAGCCAGATGTATGGCACCTCCGTAGAGGAGCAGTTTTTCAGTCAATGTCGTCTTGCCAGCATCCGGGTGAGAGATGATGGCAAACGTACGGCGGTTATTTACTTCATCTACTAATGACATGTTCCACCTCATGAATTCGAATAATCAAAAAATACAGTACATACTATTATACTAAGAAAAGTGATGTTCGTAAACAGGGAAAGGAGGAGAAAAGCTGGGAAAAACTCGTTTCTTCTGCGTAACACAAAGTGATTCGCGTTGTGCAGGACAGGGGCGGGCTGTTTTTGGTATAATAAAAATATAGACTTGTTACCCCTGCGATACTGCACGTTTTCCTGCCACTGCCGGAGGTGTATGGCGATGAATACGAGACCGTTGGCATTAACCCGTGAAGATTTTATGGCGATTACCGATGCGGTGTATTGTATTCTCATACTGGTTAATGAAAAGGGGATTCCTGTATATTGGAACAGTGCGGCCTGTGATCTGGAACGGAGATTGCCCGGATCGTGCCGGGAAATCATCAAAAGACTGGGAGAAACGGTTGATGCCGTCCACTGTGAAGGCCGCTATGTGGTAACGGCTGCATCGCGTGATTTCATCTGTCATATCCGTCCATGGCAGACAGGAAAGCGACGTCGGGGAAGTATCTTCATTGTCCATGAATCGTGCGTGTCTTCCTGTGCCGTTCAGGAACTGAATGTCGTGCGCGATGTCGTAGAGGAAATCGATGCCGTGCTGGAAGCCGGTTCGACGGGACTTTTAGTGCTCGATTCCAGGGGTATGATCAAACGGGTCAACCGCCGGTTTGAAGCATTATACGGCCTGAAACGGAAAGCCATATTAGGCAAGTCTATCGAAACAATCAGGGAAGAAACGCAGATACCCCGGGAACTGCTGGATAAAGCGCTGCATAAACGGCAGCACGGCGTCTCCCTTGTCGAATATAAGGGGCGCAAGCTCGTCTATACGGCTACTCCCGGACTGGACCGCAATCATCAGATGCGCTGTATCGTCGTAGATATCCAGGATGTGTCATCATGGAAGATATTGTGGGAAAAATTCAAGGAACAGCGGCAGCATATGAATGAATTTATACGCAAAGTCGCCGTTCTGAGCAGTCATTCCCATGATATGGTCATCGGCCGCAGTCAGGCGATGCAGAAGGTCATGCATCTCATCGAGGTCGTTTCGGATGTCGATTCGACGGTGCTGATTACAGGGGAATCGGGGACGGGTAAAGAAGTCGTCGTCAATGAAATTTATCATCGTAGCCGGCGCCGGGATAAACCGTTCCTGAAAATTAACTGCGGTGCCATCCCCGATGAGCTTTTTGAATCGGAATTGTTCGGTTATGAAAGCGGTGCCTTTACCGGAGCCAGGCGGCAGGGTAAGGCCGGCTTTTTTGAACTGGCCGATCAGGGCGTACTCCTGCTCGATGAAATAGGGGAACTGAGTCTGGCAGCTCAGGCCAAATTGTTGCGGGTCATACAGAATCAGGAAGTACAGCGAATTGGCGCTACCCGGTCTATCCACGTTGATGTCCGTCTTATTGCCGCTACGAACCGGAATTTGTGGGACATGGTGCAGCAGGGAAGGTTCCGGAGTGATTTGTATTACCGGCTCCACGTCATCCATATCCACATTCCGCCGCTGCGGGAACGGCGGGAGGACGTCATACCGCTGGCAGCGCAGTTTCTCCATACGTTCAATACAAAATATGAGAAGCATAAAGTACTGACACCGGCACTCTGCCGTCTTCTCATGGTCCAGGACTGGCCCGGCAATATCAGGGAACTGGAAAATGCCATGGAAACACTGGTTGTACTGACCGAAGGCGATGACCTGCGGCCGGAAGATTTTATCAGTCAGATCCAGATGGAAGAAAGCGAGGCTATCGTCACTATACGCCGTGTGGCCCCGTGGAACCAGACTATGGCCGAAGTGGAGCGGAAAGTGCTCCAGATGACGGCAGCCCAGTGCCGTTCGACACGGGCCATGGCAGATGTACTGCATATTGATCAGTCTACTATATCCCGGAAGATGCAGAAGTACGGTCTGTCCCTGGGAAAGAAAAAATAAATATATCCGGCTGTTGATGCAGGACTGCATATTTTCTGATGTAATCCTGCATCAGAAATCGGTCTTTTTATAGGGGATGATCTCACGGTTCAGCCGGCATTTCTGATATAGCGTTTTTTTGATGATGCAAAATGACATCACAAAGAAACGCTTCTTTTTTTTCGATGCCTGAATCATGGGCTCCGGCCCCATTCCGTTTGCTCACGAATAATTGGCGCGATTATTTCATATATACTTGTAGAGACGGGAGAAAAGGGGCAGGGAAAAAATATCCCATCCCAAATCATGTGAATGGAGGGAAAAGGAGGCGGACATGATGAATCAATGGCAGCGCATGTACGAAGAAAAGAAGATGACGGCTGAATCCCTGGCCAGGCAGTTCAAAAACGGGGATGTCTGTGTCAGCACAGGGCAGGTGGCGGAACCGACGGGAATTCTGCAGGTACTGGCCTCGTATGCTCCCGAGCTGGACCTGGAACATATCCGCCATTGTGTACTCCTTCCCCTCCGGCAGCAGGAGTACATGAAAGCCGGTATGGAGAAATATATTTATCACATTTCCCACTTTGTCAGTGCTTATGACAGGAACATGATATGGGAAGGCCGCGGCGATTATATGCCGGCCCATTACAGTCAGGTACCACAGGTGTGGACCAGTGTCCTGCCTGAGCCGGATGTGTTTTACGCTGCCGTATCCCCTATGGATGAGCACGGGTATTTTAGTTTCGGTACGGCGGCCGATTTGAGTGAAGTCCGTCATCATGCAGAAAAAATACTGGTAGAAGTAAATCCGACTATGCCCCGGTCGTTTGGTTCCTTTATCCATATTTCAGAAGTAGACGGTATATGGGAAAATGATGCTCCCATTACAGTAGTCGATCCGCCGCCGGTTACCAATACGGACCTTGCCATCGGGCAGATGATTGCTGACGAGATACCCAATGGAGCCACGCTGCAGCTGGGAATTGGCGGCATTCCCAATGCGGTGGCACAGAGCCTGCTCGATAAGCGGAATCTGGGCGTACATAGTGAAATGTTTTGTGACAGCATGGTTGATCTGACACTGGCCGGAGTCATTACTAACGGCTGCAAACGGATTCATCGCGGAACCTCTGTTGCGACCTTTACCTTTGCTTCCCGCAGGACCTATGATTTTATTGACAATAATCCCGGTGTCGCCTTCCTGCCCGTATCGTATGTCAATGATCCCCGCGTCATTGCTATGAATGATCAGGTCATTTCCATCAATTCGTGCATCGAAATCGACTTGTTCGGCCAGGTATGCTCGGAAACGATGGGAACAAAGAACTATAGCGGTGTAGGCGGGCAGATTGATTTCATCCGTGGGGCCGCTGCTTCCAAAGGAGGAAAATCGTTCCTCGCTTTTACGGCAACGGCAAAAAAAGGGAAAGTGTCCAAGATTAAACCGGTCCTCACAGAAGGAGCCTGTGTCAGTACGACGAGAAACGATGTCGATTATGTAGTTACTGAGTTTGGAATGGCACGGCTGAAAGGGCTGACCTGTTCCCAGCGTGCCAAAGCGCTGATTCGCATTGCAGCTCCTGCTTTCCGGGAAGAATTAACGGAGGCAGCCAGAAAGATGCATATTATTGTGTGATGCTGTGACTGTACGGGAGGAGGAATCACTATGTTGATGACAAAAGAGCAATTTCAAGCCAGTATCCGTGCCCGCAAACCGATGAATGTTTATTTTCTGGGCAAAAAAATCGAAGACTTGACGACGTTCCCGCCACTGGCGGCCAGCTTTAATGCCATTTCTACTATTTATGACCTGCAGAGCCGTCCGGAATGGAAAGACCTGATTACGGTGCCATCCCATCTCAGCGGACAGCCGGTCAGTATTTACAATGCGCCCCTGCGTTCGGCAGAAGACGCAAACCGCAAGACCCGGGCTGCCCGTGCTCTTGCGGAAGTCGTCGGCTGTTGTACTCACCGCTGTACCGGTTCAGAAGCCTTTGCCGGTCTGGGCCCGGCCTGCTATGATATGGATCAGGATCTGGGAACTCATTACTTCGACCGGTTCATGAAATTCCTCGATTATGTGCAACGCAATGACCTGACCTGTACGGTAACCGTGACGGACGTCAAAGGCCTGCGCACGCTGGCCCCTCACGAACAGCCTGATCCAGATGCATACGTACACATTAATGAAGTACGCGATGACGGTATCGTCATCAGCGGCTATAAATGCAACCAGACAGGCATCTTGTTCGCTCACGAAATCGTCATCGTCCCGACGACTAATATGCGTCCTGAAGATAAAGATTTTGCTCTGGCCTGTGCCGTTCCGGCCGATACGCCGGGCCTGACCTTTGTATTGGGCCGCACGCCCCAGGATAAGCGTTTCTTTGAAGTCGGCGGTGATATCGAAGGAATTGATCTGGGCAAAAAATATGCCGACCATCAGGCTCTGGTATACTTTGACCATGTATTCGTGCCCAATGACCGGGTCTTCATGTGCGGCGAGACGAAATATGTCGGCCGCCTGTTGAGTTATTTCACCGCTGTCCATCGCCTGACTGCCGGTGGCTGCAAGGCCGGCGGCTGTTCGGCCCTGTGTGGTGCGGCCAGCCTCATTGCCGATATGATTGGTGTCCAGAAAGCCGGGCATATCCGCACAAAGCTGACCCAGATGGCCATGACGGCCGAAACGGTGTACGGATTGTCCCTGGCATCGGGCGTCGAAGGATTCCAGCACCCCAGCGGATTCTGGATCCCCAATCCGCTTATGTCCCATACCTGTAAGTATACCTGTACCCAGATGCCTTTTGAAGCTGTGCGGCTGGCCCGGGATATTCTGGCGGGATTTGGAGAAACGGCGCCATCTGAACTGGATATGCGCAGTAAAGAAGTAGGAGAACTCTGTCAGAGAGCGTTTAATCCGGGCAATCCGGCCTATACGGCAATGGATCGTCTCCGGGCCGGCCGGTTTATTGAACATATGGCCCGCGGTTCCAACTGGACGGCCATGGCTCTCCACGGCGGAGGAAACCAGGAAGCGTCTACCGTCATGGCCCGGTCGTTTACGGATTGGGATTATCTGAAGAATCTCGTCCGGGCGGCAACGGGTATGGAAAAAGACCCGGCCAGGGTAGACGAAATTATCGCTGCTATCGGTAAAAGGCAGGGCCGCATCTGTACCAACCGCGATCTGCCACAGTCGGATAATAAGTAGTACCAGGATGACTATTCCTGACGCAGGAGGCAGCTGCTGACACCGCTCGTTGGAAAACCTGAGTAATTGATGCCAGCGGAAGCACGATCTGCAGTAAACGGGAAGAGGCTGAGCAAAATGTACGGCGTAAAAGCCCATTTTGTTGCAGCCTCTTTTTTTTGAATGGGCCAAGTGTGTCTTTAAAAAAAAATCGTTCTATGATATAATGAAACGTCACTTGAACATTGTTTACTAAAAGGGCTTTAGGGATTTTTTACTAAGGCCCCGTTTTCTATGAGGTCGTGTAATATGAATACTTTTTTTCAACGCATGAACGAGGATGCCAATATACATTCCTGTGCTGACTTGTTTGTCCAGCCCGGGTGCCACAGCATATACGGTGTCGGAGGATCGGTCAAAACGTCGTTTGCCGCCCGGGCTGTCATGGCTGCGGGAAAACCGGCTCTGATCATTGTACCATCGAAAGAGCAGGAAACGGCCTGGCAGACGGATCTGCAGTTCTTTGCCGCGGATTTACCCGTCTATACATTTCCCTTAGGGGACCGGGCCGTATTTTCAACGACGGCAAAGAGCATGGAACGGACAGCCCGGCAGATGGAAGTATTGGCGGCACTCTGCAGTCATGCTTTTTGTGTCGTCGTCGCGACGATAGAAGAAGCGGCCCAGTTCATCGCGGCGCCGGAACATGTCAATGCAGCAGCGTTTAACGTATCTGCCGGTCAGGATTACGAACGGGAAACGCTGCTCCGGCGCCTGGCAGATGACGGATATGAACGGGTCGATATGGTCGAACGGCGGGGTCATTTTTCTGTGCGCGGTGATATTATCGATGTATTTGCCGTAAACTATGAACAGCCGCTCCGTCTGGAATTTTTCGGCGATACACTGGAAAGCCTGCGCTTTTTTGATGCGTCGAGCCAGAAATCCCTCGATAAGACCGATACGGTCCGTATCCTTCCTTTTGCTATAGATGGCGATAAAGACAAAGAACATACGATCCTCGATTATCTTGACGAAGGCGTTATTATCTGGGATGAACCCAACCGCTGCCGGGAAAATTTAAAGAAATTCCTGAAAGAAAGCGCCGATTACAAAGAATGGCTCTGTTCATGGCGATCTCTGTCCGGTGCAGAACGAAAGGGGACACAGATTGTCCTGTCTCTCATGGCTCAGTCCGTACCGGATATGATGATAGATTCGTCGGCAAGCTTTTCTGCCAAGGCCATGGCCAGTTTCCAGAAACAGTTTGACCTGCTTCACGATGAACTTTCGCATTGGCAGGAAAGCGGCGATGCGATTCTTTTTGTACTCGGCAGCCGCCAGCGGATTGCGACGCTGAAAAGCTGGTTTGCCCAGAACGGATTTTCCGTTTCTGCATACGAAGAGACGATACCCCTTGAGGCCAGCCAGATTTACCTGGCAGAAGGGGAAATACGAAATGGGTTCGAACTGCCTTATGCCAAGTTAGTCGTCATATCTGAACGGGATATTTACGGCATGCAGAAGCACCGCCTGCGCCATCACGTGCAGAAAGGGCAGGAAATCAACGTATTTACCGATCTCAAAGCCGGCGATTATGTCGTTCATGAAGTCCACGGCATCGGCCGCTACGCCGGCATCAAGACCATAGAAATCGACGGCGTCCATAAAGATTATCTGGAAATCCATTATGCCGGAAAAGATATCTTGTATGTCCCGACGGACCAGCTTAATCTGCTGCAGCGTTATATCGGTAATGAAGGTGATACGCCAAAACTGCACAAGATGGGTGGCAGTGACTGGCAGAAGACACGGGCAAAGGCGCAGAAATCGATTACGGACCTGGCGGAAAAACTGGTTGCAGTCTATGCCAAGCGTGAAATCGTCCCAGGATTTGCTTTCCCGCCGGATACGCCGTTCCAGAAAGAAT
Source organism: Megasphaera sp. UBA4233 (assembly GCF_002395615.1). NCBI lineage: Bacteria > Bacillati > Bacillota > Negativicutes > Veillonellales > Veillonellaceae > Megasphaera > Megasphaera sp. UBA4233. The sequence goes on from NZ_DGXL01000001.1 coordinate 19,293, forward strand.
TTGAAGATGCGTTCCCCTATGAAGAAACGGAAGATCAGCTGAAAGCCGTAGCAGAAATCAAAAAGAGCATGGAAAAACCATTCCCGATGGATTGTCTTGTCTGTGGCGATGTTGGTTTTGGCAAGACGGAAGTCGCCATGCGGGCCGTATTCAAAGCCGTCATGGGAGGCAAACAGGTTGCGGTCCTCGTCCCGACGACAGTTCTGGCCCAGCAGCATTTCCAGACTTTTACGGAACGGTTCCGTAATTTTGGTGTCAACTGTGATGTTCTCAACCGGTTCCGGTCACAAAAGGAAAAGAAGGACATCCTGCGCCGGACGCTGACCGGAGAAATCGATGTCCTTATCGGGACTCACAGTCTGCTCAATAAACGTGTGAAATTTAAAGATCTGGGGTTGCTTGTCGTCGATGAAGAACAGCGTTTTGGTGTGGCCCAGAAAGAAAAATGGAAAGCCTGGGCAGCCCATATCGATGTGCTGACTCTGAGCGCGACGCCGATACCACGTACGCTTCATATGTCCCTGGTCAATCTGCGCCAGATGTGTGTCATCGAAACGCCACCGACAGACCGTTTCCCCGTCCAGACCTATGTCACCGAATACGATGCCCGTATTGTCCGTGACGCGGTCATGCGGGAAAAGCACCGGGGCGGGCAGGTATTTTTTGTCTACAACATGGTGGATTCCATCGAAAAAATGAAAGACCAGCTTCAGGCATTACTGCCGGATTTATCTATCGGCATCGCCCACGGCCAGATGGCCGGGACACTGTTGGAACAGGTCATGTTCGACTTTTATGAAGGCCGCTATGATATTCTCCTGTGTTCCAGCCTCGTCGAAAACGGTCTGGATGTGGCCAATGCCAATACGATCATCATCTATGATGCGGACCATTTCGGCCTGTCCCAGCTGTATCAGATGCGGGGCCGTGTCGGCCGCAGTCATCGCATGGCCTATGCCTATTTCCTGTACCGCCGGGATAAAGTCCTGTCGGAAGTGGCAGAAAAACGTCTTCAGGCAATTAAGGAATTTACCGAACTGGGCTCAGGGTTTAAAATAGCCATGCGCGATTTGGAAATCCGCGGTGCCGGCAATCTCCTGGGACGGGAACAGCATGGCAATATTGCTAGTGTCGGGTTTGCCATGTACTGCAGCATGCTGGAAAAAGCCATTGCCAAAGCCCAGAAAGGACAGAGTGATGAACTGCCGCCACCGGAAACGGTCATGGAAACGCATATTGATGCCTTTATCGATGATGCCTACATCAGCAACGGCGGACAGAAGATAGAAATGTATCAGCGTCTGGCCACTATTACTGACGAAAAAGAATTGAATGATTTGGAAAAAGAACTACTGGACCGCTACGGTCGTCCTACCCGTCCCGTAGAGACGCTGCTCCACGCGACGCGGATCCGTCTTACGGGACGCAGCCTGGGCCTTACACTCATCGCCCAAAAACGGGACACGCTGGAATTAAAGTGGCGCAGCCTGCAGGATATGCCACCGCTGGCAGAGCTGACAGGGCCGCTGCGGCGCCGGTTCCGTACGGTACCGGGTATGCCCCTAATGCTGCGGATCGGTCTTGCCGGGGTAGAAGATATCCTGACCTTCTTAGATCAGATTTTTGCGTCTTTCAACACAGTGAGAAAGGGGAATTCCCTTGGCTAACGTTTCTTTCCTGCGGGGAGCTATGGTGCTCACCGTTGCCGGGATTGTCGTAAAAATCCTGGGCGGCGTGAACCGCATTCTCCTGTCCCGCCTTCTGGGCGGTGAGGGAATCGGTCTCTATCAGATGGCCTATCCCATGTATATCCTGCTGCTCAGTATCGTCGGCGCCGGCATTCCTATTGCTGTCTCCATCATGGTGGCCGAGCAGGCGGCCCGGGGCAATTACAGCGGTACGCGGAGGATTTTTCACGTTACTCTGGCTTTCATGGCTGTCATTGCCGTTTTGTGCGGTCTGGGCATGGTGCTGGGAGCCCGCGCACTCATTGCTACGGGGCTTGTCAGTGATGAACGGGCCTACTGGCCTCTGGTCGTACTGGCTCCGGCTTTGTCTTTATCTGTCCTGACCTGCTGCTTTCGCGGCTATTTCCAGGGCCTGCAGCTCATGACTCCGACAGCTTTGTCCCAGATGCTGGACCAGTTCGTCCGGGTGTGTGTCATGCTTACGCTGGCCTGGGCCCTTTTGCCATATGGATTGGTACCGGCTGCCTCCGGAGCTGCTTTTGGCGCTGTCCCCGGTGCAGCGGCTGGACTCTGTATCATCGCCGCATTGTACATCCGCCATGAAAAAAAAGAGCAGCTACCCGATACAGGAACATTTGCACCGTTACACGTCCTGACTGTCATCAGACGCCTGGTTGTCCTTGCCGTTCCGGTCGCGGCAGCTAATATGCTGCTGCCAGCCGTAGCCAGTATTGATTTGTTCATCGTGCCGCGCCGTCTCATTGCTGCCGGATACACGGCTCATGAAGCTACGGCCCTGTTCGGCTATCTTTCTGGCATGGCTAACGGGCTGGTGCAGCTGCCGGCTATCCTGACTATGGCTCTTGCTACCAGTCTCGTCCCGGCAGTCTCGGCCGCCCTTGCCAGTGGCAGAAGAGATCTGGTGCTGGCGCGGACCCATACGGCCATGCGCATTGCCTGCCTGATTACTATTCCCGCTTCCCTGGGACTGGCTGTACTGGCCGTGCCTATTTCACGGCTGCTCTATGCGACACCGGCTGCAGGGCCTTCCATCTGTGTCCTGGGACTGTCAGTGTTCCTCATCGGCCTGCAGCAGGTCACGGGTGGTCTCCTGCAGGGATTGGGCCGTACGGCAATTCCTCTGTATAATATGGCCGCCGCGGCCATTGTCAAAATCGCCCTGAGCTGGTATCTGACGGCCCTGCCCTGGCTGGCTGAAGTAGGGGCCGCCTGGGCGACCAATGCCGATCTGGCTATTGCTGCCGCACTCAATTTATATTTTGCCCGGCGCTACTGCCGCTATGCCGTACAATGGCTTTATATAGGAAAACTATTTCTGGCGGCAGCGGCCATGGCCGGGACAGCCTGGTTTGTCCACAAAGGTTTGTCGGCAGTAGCTCCTGACGCGCTGGCCACGGTCGCCGCTATGGGAATGGCAGCACTGATTTACCTCATTTGTCTGTTTGCCTTCCGGGCTATCGCCACTGAGGATGTTGCTAAAATCCCCGTATTGGGGCCCCGTATATATAGCTGGGTAAAAAAACTGGAATAATGACGTTATGGAAAAGAGGCTGATTATGGGAACGATACATATTGTCGGGCTGGGTCCGGGAGATGCCGGCCTGATTACACTTTCGGCTTTCCGGCTTATGCAGGAAGCGCGCTGCCTGCTGCTGCGGACGGCTGTGCATCCGTCTGTTTCTATGCTCGATGAAGCACATATTGCCTACGAGGCACTGGACCGTTTTTATGAACAGGGGACATCTTTTGACAGCGTCTATCAGGGCATTACTGATTATGTGCTGGACCGGGCATCGGAAGGAGATGTCGTCTATGCCGTGCCGGGTAGTCCCGTCGTAGCGGAACGGACGGTACTTATGCTGGAAAAAGAGGGAGCGGGACGTCATATCCCCGTCGTAGTCCATCCGGGGATGAGTTTCCTCGAAGTCATGTACACGCGGCTCCGTTTTGACCCGGTAAACGGCGTGACCATTATCGACAGTTCCGATGCCGGACAGGTTCCGCGTGATATCCGCACGCCCCTTATCGTGACCCAGGTATACGACCGCCACGTCGCATCGGATTTGAAACTGTCTTTGATGGATATTTACGGTGACGAATATGAAGCACAGCTGGTGTATCATGTCAGTCTTCCTGACGAATCGATACGGCCGATAAAGCTTTATGAACTGGATCGCTGTGACCAGATTGACCACCTGACCAGTCTCTTTCTTCCTGTGCCGCCGGTAGAAGGGGATGTGGTGTCAGAGGATGGAGAAACGCCGCAAGAGGGGATGCCTTTTGATCTCGATCCCCTGGTACAGGTCATGGCACGCCTGCGCGGCGAACGAGGGTGCCCCTGGGATAAACGGCAGACTCACAAGACCCTGCGACGGTTCCTCATCGAAGAAGTGTATGAAATGCTCGATGCCATAGATCAGAACGACATAGAAGGTATCCGGGAAGAATTGGGCGATATTCTGTATCAGGTCGTCATCCATGCCCGCATAGCTGAAGAAGAAGGCCTTTTTTCAGCACAGGATATTGTAAACGATGTAACAAAGAAGATGATTCGCCGCCATCCCCATGTTTTTACGGATAAACCCCTTGAAAACAGGCATATGAGTATGGTAAACTGGGATAGATTGAAACAGAGCGAACGACGCCAGCAGCACGACCATCTTCTCGATGGAGTCGTCAAAGGCCTTCCTTCACTCCTTGCCGCCTATAAACTTCAGGAAAAATCTGCAAAAAAAGGATTTGAGTGGGATACGGCTGAACAAGTGGTAGCCAAAGTCCACGAAGAATGGCAGGAATTCCTGGATGCCGTGGCTGAAGGTGACAGGGATCATATGGAGGAAGAAGCAGGCGATGTCCTGTTCGTTCTGGCCAATTTATGCCGGCGATATGACATAGAACCGGAGTGTGCGTTACATCGGGCTAACAACAAGTTCCGCAGCAGATTTTCCTATGTAGAGGATTGTGTCCGTGCTTCGGGCAGAGACTGGTCTGAATTTTCCCTGGATGAGCTGGATGGCTTCTGGCAAAAGGCGAAGCGGGAAGAACGAAAAGATGCGGGAACTCCTGTTAGACGGAAACGATAGATGTAACAAATCAAAGGAGGATTTACAATGAATAAAACCGAATTAGTAAACAGTGTAGCAGAAAAAGCTGATATCACGAAAAAAGATGCTGAAAAAGCTGTAAAAGCTGTATTTGAAGCTATCAGCGAAAGCCTTCAGAAGGATGACAAAGTTCAGATTATCGGCTTTGGTACCTTTGAAGTACGTCACCGCAAAGAACGGGAAGGCCGCAATCCGCAGACTAAAGAAACCATCAAGATTGCCGCTTCCAATACACCGGCATTCAAAGCGGGCAAACAGCTCAAAGATCTGGTTAACAATAAATAAGTCAATGAGAAAAAGAGCCGCAGTCAGAAACGGCTCTTTTCTTTTCTTGCATTTTGTCGTACCATGGATATATAATTTAGTAGGACTATCCGTCTGAAAGAGGGAATCAGGATGACGAAGAAAAAAGTGCTGATCATGTCAGCTTCTATTGGGAGCGGTCATACTCAGGCAGCACATGCTATAGAAGAATATCTGAAAACCCTGCCGGCAGAATGCGAAGTGGAACACTTTGATTTCATATCCAATGATGTGCTTTCTATCGACAACATTGTCAAGGAAACGTATTTGAAAATACTCGATGTATTTCCCATGCTTTATGATCTGATGTATTATTCCTCCCAGGGTTATAAAAAAGGCATGGTAGTGAAAACACTTTTTTCGTGGGGATTGAAACGCCGTATGTTGCGCGTGCTGGCGGACAAGAATCCCGACATTATCGTTTTTACTCATCCATTCCCGGCAGGGGCGGCAGTCTTATTGAAACGGCAGCACCGCCTGCAGATTCCCCTGGTTGGCGTCATTACGGACTTTACCATCCATCAGCTCTGGGTCTATCCGCAAATGGATCTGTACTGTGTAGCGACGTCCCAGTTGAAACAGCAGCTCATGGAGCAGCATGTGGCGGCTGAAAAAATCGTCGTTTCCGGTATTCCTGTACGCAATACCTTCCAGCAGCAGCGCTGGCATTGGGATGAAGACCACGAAAGACGGCGCAACGTCCTCATCATGGGCGGCGGCCTCGGCATGGGGTCGATTCGCCAGTCATTATCTGTTCTGGATAAGCTTCCTGATGTAGGTGATTTTACTGTCGTAACAGGATATAATGCTGATTTGTACGATGAACTCTGCCAGATGCGGCGGGAACTGCATCACCATGTGGAAATCCTGGGTTATACCAATCACATCCCGGAATTGATGGTACGGGCCTCACTTCTGGTTACCAAACCAGGAGCCCTGACCTGCACGGAGGCGGCTACTGTTCAGGTGCCCATCGTGCTGTACAGTCCTATTCCCGGGCAGGAAGAAGCCAATGCCACCTATATGCAGAGCAAGGGCTGCGCCCGCTGGGTCAAAACGAAAGATGACCTGGCAGCGGTTGTTTCCGAGCTGCTCAGATCGCCGGAAACACTGCAGCAAATGTCCGCATCAAGCCTTGCCTGCCACCGCAACGGGGCACAGATCATAGGGCGGCGCGTTCTGGAGCTGCTTCATGGCAGTGCTGAGCCGGAACTGGATATAACGACAGAAGAATATTCAAAAGCCTGATTTGATTCAGAAATGAGAGAAACCGGAGTGGCTGTTCATAGATAGTTGCTATGAAAGCGGCTCCGCTTTTTACTATGGAGGAAGACATATGATAAAACGTAAACGGAGCCGGCGCTCTTCCGGAAGTTCGTTCCTGGCAAGACCGCTTGCCGTCCTGGTGCTGCTCATCGCCCTCTGTGCCGGGGCCTGGTGGTTTCTCAACGGCAATACGGAAAAAAAGGCCGATGAAGAAATGACCCGTATAGACAGCGTACAGGATAATGGTGTCGATGCTGATTATACCGGACCGGCCAGCGAACTGCAGGATGCCGTGGAAACATGGCTGAAGGCACAACATGCTTCAGTGACAGTCCTGAAGACAGAAAACAGGGAAGAAAACCGCCGGGCGACAGGAGGGAAAATCCGCTGGACGACGAAACAGGTCGAAGTCGTACCGGATAAAGAATTTTCGCGGACAAGTCTGGAAAGGGAACTTGCCAAGAGTGGAGGAAAAGCTGTCCTGTATCAGGTGGATACGAAAAAAGCTGGCAGCAGTACCATTACAGAATATGACATCGCCTTATTCGACATGCTGGATAAGGAACAGGTCTATCTCGTCGTGACAAAATTGTATGTCACCGAACCGGGAGCTGCGAAAGAAACACAAGAGGCCGTAAAGAAAGCCGTGCTGAACGCAAAAGATAAGGACCTGGCCAGTGTGAAAGAAAAGAAGAGCACGGCCGGCCAACAGCATCCGTCAGAAGTACGGGGACGGCTGGCCATCGTCATTGATGACTGCGGAAGCAGCCTTGATATCCTGAACCAGTTCAATGCTATGCCCATTCCACTGACCTATGCCGTCATGCCGTATAAATCTCATACATCAGAAAGTGCCGACAGCGGCTACCGGGCAGGACGGCAGATCTTTGTTCATATGCCCATGCAGCCCCAGGGAGTTCCGTCATCAGAATCGGTCTATATCGGAACGGATATGAGCGACAGCAAAGTAAAAGCTACGGCCAATGAAATCCTGGATCAGGTACCCCATGCCATCGGCATGAATAATCATCAGGGGTCTTTGGCAACATCAGACAGCCGGATCATGAAAGATGTCATGCAGGTCATGAACAGCCGCGGCCTGGCATACCTGGACAGCCGCACTAATAGTACATCTGTTGGGGAACAGACGGCCCGGGCCATGGGTGTCGTGACCAGCCGCAATAACCTGTTTATCGACAACGATGCCAGCGTCGATGCTGTCAAGAGCCGCCTGCGCCAGGCTGGACAAATTGCCCGTGAAAACGGCAGTGCCATCGTAATCGGTCATTGCCGCTGGAATACGGCACAGGCTATCAGTGAAATGATAGACGAATTGCATAATGAAGGCATCGACCTGGTCTTTGCCACAGATTTGATGGAATAGGAGTCGTTTGAATATGGATTTTCTTTCCCTTTCCTGGGAGTATTTGCTGATTACATTGTGCGGAGGCTTTTTGTCGGGATTCATCGACTCCATTGCCGGCGGAGGGGGACTCATTTCCCTGCCTGTTTTTCTGGCCATGGGGATGCCGCCCCATTATGCCATCGGTACCAATAAATTTGCTGCCACCTTTGGCAGCGGTATCAGTACCGTCCAGTTCATGAGGGCTGGAAAAGTAGATACGGGTCTCATGAAGAAACTCGTGCCATTTACGTTCATCGGGGCTGTCCTGGGATGCCTGCTCATGCTTCACTTGTCGGCAGCTGTGCTCCAGCCCCTGGTTATTGCCGCACTCGTGGCCGTAGCTATTTTTGTCTTTAGCCGCCGGGACCTTGGGGCGGCCAGCACCTATACGGGAGAAACGAAGAAAAAGCTGATCCAGGCTGTGTCTTTTGCCTTTGCCATCGGTATCTACGATGGTTTTATCGGGCCGGGCACGGGAACATTCCTGATCATCGCCTTTGCCATGATCGGATTTGATTTCGTCGTGGCCGCCGGCAATGCCAAGGTGCTAAATTTTGTGAGCAATGTTACGGCGTTCTGCCTGTTCATCTATTCGGGAAAAGTTCTGTATGCTTATGGACTGACTATGGCTCTGGGCATTTTCATCGGCGCCTTTTTTGGATCCCGTATGGCTATCCGCAGGGGCAGCGGCTTCGTCCGCGTCGTCATGATGACTGTGACGACGCTGCTCATAGGCAAACTGATTCTGCAGTATTTAGGACTATTCTGAGGTGTATGCGTATGGACTGGAAAGATAAAGTCATTCTCATCAGCGGTGGTACGTCCGGTATTGGTCTGGCAACGGCCCGGATCCTCCTGGGAAAAGGGGCCGGTGTCGTCATCAATGGACGGGATGTCGCAAAGGGCCGGGCAGCTCTTTCACATCTTCAGTCTCTTCCCGGTTCCTGCCAGTTTGTACCGGGAGATGTAAGCGACGAGAGAGCGTGCTGCCGTATCGTTCAGGAGACACTGCATCATTTTGGCAGGCTGGACGGGCTGGTAACATCGGCCGGGTATTATGAAGAACAGCTGCTGGAAAATGTTGCGGCCAGGGACGTAGAGAGCCTGTTTGCCACCAATGTCTACGGTACGATATATCTCTGCCGGGAAGCGCTGGAACCATTGAAAAAAAATCAGGGAAGCATTGTTATGGTCAGCAGTGATGCCGGCCTGCAGGGGAATATCGGCTGTTCAGTCTACAGTGCGACTAAAGGAGCTGTTGTGTCTTTTTGCAAATCGCTTGCCCTGGAACTGGCCCCTCATGATGTACGGGTCAACTGTGTCTGCCCCGGCGATGTAAAGACTCCGCTTCTGTCCCGCCAGATGGAAGCGAATCCTGACGAAACGGAAGAGTCTCTGCGCCAGCAGTACCCGCTATACCGGCTGGCCGAGGCTTCCGAGGTAGGGCAGGTCATCGTATTCCTTCTCAGCCGGGAAGCGTCGTATATGACGGCTACAGCAGTTCCTGTCGATGGCGGTTTGACAAGCTGGTGAAAACATGGGAAAATAAAGAAAAATGTATTTTGAAAATGGGGGGATTCCTATGTCAGATGAAATGGATAAAGTACAGGCATTACAAGAAGAAATCGATGCCCTGAAAAAAGAACTGGCAGCTATGAAAGCTGAAAAAGAAGCCCATGCGCCTGTAGCGCCGACCGCTTCCCTGGAAGTAATCCAGTCTATCGAAAATTCTGCTGCCGATGCTGATCTCAAGGTTGAAACCTATTGCCGCTGGGCAGCTGCCCGTGCTGGAGCCATTGTCATTGCTCCCCTCGTTGGCACAATCGCCCTCATGGCAAATGAAGTGTATCTCGTCAGCCGCATTGCCAAAGTCTACAATGTCAAGCTGTCTGAACGGGCTGTCATTGCCTTCCTCGGTGCCATGGGCAGCCGTATGGCGGGAAATCTCCTGACGACGCTTATTCCGTTCAGTGCGGTGCAGGTCCCTGTCGCCGTCGGTATTACGTACAGCCTGGGCCGGGTAACACAGCGCTGGATGAAAGACGGCATGCCTACCGATATGGGCCCGTACATCGAAATGATGGCCCAGTGGAAGGACAAGGCCCGTGAACAAGTAGATAAATTGCGTGATAATCCACTGAAAAATGTGCCGCTCGGAGATGAAACAGTAGATTTCATGAAGCGCTGGGGCAGTGTTGCCAAAGACGCTGCTATTGATGCTTTTGACGATGTCAAGGAAAAGGGCCAGGTAGTCATTGATTCTGTACGGCGCCGCAGCGTCCTCGATGATGTGGAAGAAGCCAGAGAAGACAGTGCTGATGTAAAAGAAACGACACAGGAAGAAGCGGCACCGGCAGGGGAAAAGCCAGCTGCCGATACGGCGGAACCGTCTGTCGATGAAAAAGTACAGGCAGCTGTAGAAGACGCCAAGATTCCTCTTGATGAAAAATAAATGAAGGTGTGCCTATGTGGAAATTGCTGTTGTTTTTTACCCGTTTCTATTCGCCAGGCCGTTTTCTGCGGTTTCTGAGTAAAACGAAGGGAAAACTACATTTCCTCCCGAAGCTCCTGGCCATCTTCTATTGCATCCAGGATAAGGATACGCCCAAACTGGTCCGGCTCGTACTTATGGGTGCTATCGGATATGTCATCCTGCCTATTGATGTTGTTCCCGATTTTCTGCCTGTTGCCGGCTGGGTCGATGACGCTGCTGTCGTAGCGGCGGCTCTGAAGTTTGCAGCGGCTTACATCAAACCGGAGCATAAAGAAAAAGTACGGCGTATCCTTCCGTTTGCTCACTGCGACTGGTAATTTTCTCTGTGGAAGGAAGGTCTGCATCAATTGCAGATCCGCCGAGGATAGTGTTTCAGGCTGCCGCATCTGCGGCAGCTTTTTTACAGTATAAAGCGCCAGGTTTTGTCTGGTAAGTTTTGACAAATGCTCCTATACAGCGTAAAATAATAGGGCATGTTTAAGTGAAGACAGGAGTGGAGAAAATGGTCAGCGTAACAGAACGGGTCCGCTTCAGCGAGACAGATATGATGGGAAACGCCCATCATGCCAATCATATCCGCTGGTTTGAATGTGCGCGCTGCGAGTATATGCGTGCTGCCGGTGTCGATTTATTTGAACTTATGGATGAAGGCATTCTTTTTCCTATTAAAAACGTAAACTGTGAATACATCGATAATATCTATTATGATGATGAAATCGTCATCGAAGCCCGCCTGGTCAAGTTATCGCGGGCTCAGATGGTATATGCCTACCGTATTCTGCGGAAACGGGACGGCCGCCTCATGGCCGAAGGAACGACGCAGAATGTTTTTACCCATAAGGATACGGGAAAGGTAGCCCGCATTGGCGATGGTCCGTACCTCAGGCTGAAAGCCATGTATGAAACAGATCAGCAGGAAATGTGATCTGTTTCTGCAGCCGTTGTTCTAGTTCTACTTCATATTTTACCTAAAGGAGTCTTGTGTCGTGATTGTCTACCAGTTGCTGAACATCATTATCTTTATCGTCGGCCTCATTGCCGTACTGTATCTGTTATTCCGCCTCTTTGCCTGGCACCAGGGGGATGCCCGGTTTGTCATTGAAGCGCGGAGACGCCAGCCTTTTGCCTTAAAAAGCCTGACTGCCGGTACAGCTGTATTTGAAACAGAAGTTCCCTTTAAGAATATAGGGAAACAACTAGGAACGATTATGGATTTTTATCCCCGGACCCTGTTGCCTTATGAACAGTATGACAAGGTCATTGTCCACTCCCAGCTGGCAAATAAAGCAGCTGAACGGAACGATGGATATTGGGAATCGGTCATCATCAATCCCGGTGAATCGGGCCGCATCCGCGTTACGATTGAACTGGTGAGCAAGGAAGGAACCATCCGTGAAGATTTAAAGACCTTCCCCGATATGCCCATTGACCTGGTATATCAGGTCGTTTCCCGCAGTGAATGGTATATTCACAAGGCCCGTATTACACTCAAAGCTTCAGAAGTAAAACGGGCTATGGAACAAGCATAGGAGGAAAATAGACATGGCAGAATTAGAATTAGTACCGGTAAAGACCAGAATTCTTACTGATAAAGATGACATCGTCGATGTCATAGAAGAATATGCAAAAGATATCGTCGGACCTGATGATATTGTATGCTCGGCAGAAAGCGTTGTCGCCATCACCCAGCACCGCTATACCCGCCCGGAAGAACTGACACCAACCTGGCAGTGCCGTCTCATGCGCCGCTTCGTCCCCGGTGAAGGGAGCATGGCCAGTCTCTATGGCATGCAGGCGGCGATGAACCTTGAAGGGGAATGGAAGATGCTCTTCTGGTTCATCATCGGTTTTTTGGCAAAACTGGTTGGCAAAAATGGCGTGTGGTATGCCAAATGCCGCCAGGCATCGCTGACTGATGACGTGACGGGCACGATGCCGCCTTTTGATAAATGCATCGTCTATGGCCCGGATAAGCCTGATGAAGTGGCTGAAGCAATCAAAAAACGCATGGGCTGTTATGGCGCCTGCGTGGCCGACGTCAATGACCTTAAGCGTTCAGCTGTACTGGGCCATTCCCGCGGCCTGAATCCAAAGGAAATCGCCCGTATCCTGATTAATAACCCCTTTGGCAATGCATCGCAGAAGACTCCTATTGTCGTCATCAAGAATTATGCCCAGGCCGTGCGGGAACAAAAAAGTGAAACCGCTGCCAAAGAAAATAACTAACGATGGAGAAGGAACCTGCTATGAAAGAAACGATTATCCTGGCGACGCATAATGCTGGAAAAATCAGAGAATTCAAAGGCGCTCTTGAACCATTGGAATATGACGTCGTGTCTGTGCATGACGTCATTTCTGATATCAAGGAGCCGGAAGAAACGGGTACGACCTTTGTGGAAAATGCCCGCCTGAAAGCCCGGTATTATATGAAGGCTACAGGCCGTCCCTGCCTGGCTGACGATTCGGGAATCATTGCCGATGTACTTGATGGTCGTCCTGGTGTCTATTCGGCACGCTATGCCGGACCGGAATGTGACGACGGACAGAATAACCAGAAACTCATTGAAGAATTACGGCCTTTCCCGCCGGAAAAGCGGACGGCCCATTATGTATGCGATCTGGTCCTCATCTGGCCTGATGGACGGGAAATCCATGCTGAAGGGACCTGTTCCGGCCTTATCCGTGATTTCTATGCTGGTACAGGCGGATTCGGATACGATCCATTATTCTATGTTCCGTCCTATGGAAGGACTATGGCGGAATTATCACTGGAAGAGAAGAACAAGATCAGCCACCGTGGCCGGGCTCTGAAAAAACTGTTGGAGCTGTTGCCATGAGTGTGGTACGCATCGGATTAGTCAGTGACAGCCATGGCCGCTTTTCCTGCCTGGAACAGATGGTAGATCAGGCTCCTGACGTCTGCTGCTGGATACATGGAGGAGATTATTGTGAAGATGCGGAAGATTTAGGAGCCTATGCTGCCGTTCCCGTGTATGCCGTCCTCGGCAACAATGATTACCTGACAGACCTGAATGTGCCGGAACGACGCCTTGTAAAAGTGGCGGGCCTTACCATTGCGGTCATCCATGGCAGCCAGTGGTACGGAGAAAAGAGACTCCAGAAATTGGAAGAATGGGGTCATCATGCCGGGGCCGACCTGGTTGTGTTTGGCCATACACACCGCCAGTATCTGCTGGAACGGGAAGACCTTGTCATCGTCAATCCTGGCAGTATCAGCCGGCCCAGAGACGGGCGGGAGGGGACGTATGCCATCGTCATTGCAGAAGATGGCCGGCTGGCCGATATCCAATTTTACCACCTTCAAAATTAATGTATATTCATGTTTGACAAATGATGGGATAACGTGTATAATATTTTACGTTGACGGGGCATAGCGCAGTTTGGTAGCGCACCTGGCTTGGGACCAGGGGGTCGCAGGTTCGAATCCTGCTGCTCCGACCATCTGCACGCGGGTGTAGCTCAATGGTAGAGCGTCAGCCTTCCAAGCTGGTTACGTGG